>NZ_DINY01000005.1:0-251110 GCF_002426075.1 Empedobacter sp. UBA5528
TATTTAAAATGCACAACGGGTACTTTATAATATTTTAAAACATAATGAGCATAATCATCACCTTTTTTGATATAAAATAGGGTTTTAAAATCTTTAGAATTTATATTTCTTTTTTCGAAAAATTTTTCACTTTCTTTAATTAAATTAGAGTGAATTATCTGTTCATTTTCACAAGAATTAAATAAGAGAAATGTAAAAAGTATCAGAATAAAATATTTCATATTGGATTTATTGTTTATAAAAATATTATTTTTTTATAAACTTTAAAATTTCGTTCGATTCTTTTGTTTTTATATAATAAATTCCAGAAGCTAAGCTTTGACAATCAATCGTTATATTTGATTGATTATTAATACGAACCGATTGTACACTTTGTCCAACTGAATTGTAAATGAAAAGTATATTATTTTGAGTATTTAATTGTGTTTTATCAATACCAATTATAATTTTATCATTCGTAATATTTGCTGATTTTAACCAGATAAAAGGTTTTGATTCAATTGATTTTGTGCTCAAATTCTCATGAATTTTAAATTGCATGACAACAGGTAAATGATCACTCATATTGTACAAATTAGTTCGTAGAGTTTGAGAGTAAATGCCCGTACAATCAGGATCTTTAACGTCTTTATTCAAACAATCTCCATTATTTCCATACGCTTTATAACTATCGTTTATAAAAGAAAAACGTGAGCTGTTTTTGAAATTTTCACTCATCACAATAAAATCAAAGCGATCGTCCAAACCGCCACTTGCCCCTGCATTAGTTCCGCTTCCAAAACCTATGTTAGAAACGCGTGTACTTTGTGTATGTAAATAACTAAAAGCTGGATTGTCTTGCCAATTTCCAAGTGCATTTAATGGATCAATCATCAAAATAGCATTTGCCGGATTGATAATTTCTTGATAAGCTGGTTCTGATGAATTATAAAAATTAAAATCTCCAGCAAAAAGAACATATGTATTAGGTTGCGTTAATTTTTTCAAGGATTTTGTGACTTCTTGCACCATTTCCAAACGCATTTGACGATTTGCAGGTCCTGTACTTGATTTTAGATGCGCAACAAAAACTTCTAAATGAATGGGATCGTTTGAAGTAATATTTAATTGAAAAGAATATTGATTGATGTCGCGATAAACTGTTGGGATTTTTTGTTGATTAACCAACGTCAATTTACGTGTATTATAAAAAACCATTGTTTGTAACGGATCATCTAATTTCGTTGTATCAGCCACAAAAAGTGCGCGAGCAAATTTATCAGGTTGATTTTGCAAAGATGTATTTAAGATTAAATCAGCGCCATTTTCTGTTACTAATTCACAAATCATAAATAAATCTGGTTTGTATTCGTCTAAAATATCTCTTAAGATCAATTGACGATTTTGAGGAAGTGAATTCGGAAATTTGAACACATTATAAAACATTGTATTTAATGTTTCTTGTGAAAAAATAGAAACCGAAAGGATTAAAAATAAAAGGAGTAAATTTTTTTTCATATCAATTGATTTTAGTTTTACACTTCAACTTTTTTTAAATCTAAGAAATTAATTTAGAATATTTTAAAGTTACTTATTATCAATTGAATAAAAAAAATATTCTTTTAATTAAAAATATAATTGGTTTAATATCAAATAAAAAATCCAGTTCTTTTCGAAACTGGATTTTTGAAATATTTTATGAACGAGCTCGTCTGAAATATAAAAACAAAGTTAGTAATCCGAAGACGATGTTTGGTATCCACGAGGCGACAAGTGGCGAAACATATCCTTTTTCGGAAAACGTAGACGTTGTTTGCGAGAAGAAAATGTAGACAAACGCTAACGAAATACCAACTGCAAGATTGATTCCGATTCCTCCACGACGTTTTTTAGATGAAAGCGATAGAGCCAAAAGTGTCAAAATAATAGTTGAAAATGGACCGCTCAAACGGTTATTTAATTCATTTTCGTATGTATTTACATTGGCAGAACCTTTTGCTTTTTGTTTCTGAATAAATTCATTTAATTCGAAGGTATTCATTGTTTCGGCAACATATTCTTCTGGTAAAATTTCGTCAGGAGAAGCTGGTAACTTCAAATTTGTATTGGCTTCGTAATTTAACTTTTCAGTTTTATCCTTGTTAATTTCGCGTGTGTAAACACTCATTAATGCATAAGTAGAATCTTTATCATTCCAATTAAAACTTGAAGCGATGATTTGTTTTTTCAACTCAGTCGAATCAAATTTTTGATACATAAAAGAACTTCCTAATTTTTCAGTTCTGTCATAACTATCCACAAAAACAAACTCATCAGGAGAAATTTGCGAACCGATACGTTGTCGTTTGTAATATTCTTCCTTGTCGTTATTACTCAATAAATGGGTATATTGGTATTTATTTTTTTTAATATTTGCCCAAGGTAAAACTACATTTCCTACTAATAAAGCGGAAATTGCTAAAAATATAGCCACCCAAACATATGGAAGTGTAAATCGATAAAAACTAATACCACCCGAAAGCACACCTACAATTTCGGTTTGCATCGTCAGTCGTGATGTAAAATAGATCACGGAGATGAAAACAGCAATCGGTAAAAAGGTGTTGATAATCCAAATTGACCAATAAGGGTAAAATTCGGTTAATGCAGAATATGCAGTAGAACCACTATCATTAATACGTCCTAATTTTTGACTAAGATCGACAATTACGGCGATAGTAGATAAAATCAAAACCATAAAGATGAAGGTTCCGATAAAGTTTCGGATGATGTATTTATCAATTATTTTCAAACTACAGACGTTGTTTTAATTGTGGAACAATTTGTTCTTTCCATTGAGCGAAATCTCCTGCTAAGATATGTTCTCTTGCCACTCTTACCAAATCTAAATAAAAGGCAAGGTTATGAACTGATGCAATTTGTTTTCCTAAAGCTTCGTTGGCATTGAACAAATGACGAACATAGGCTTTTGTGTAATAACTATCCACATAGCTAGTCCCGTTTTCGTCTAATGGTTCAAAACAATCTTTCCATTTTGCATTTTTCATATTCATAACACCATTCCACGTGAACAACATGGCGTTACGCGCATTACGAGTTGGCATAACACAGTCGAACATATCAACTCCTAAAGCAATACATTCGATGATATTCCAAGGTGTTCCAACTCCCATTAAATAGCGAGGTTTGTCTTGTGGAAGAATTTCTGTTACGATATCCGTCATTTCGTACATCACAGGTTCTGGTTCACCAACAGATAATCCACCAATTGCATTTCCTTCTGCACCGAAATCTGCAATATATTTTGCTGATTCTTGACGTAAATCTTTAAAATCGTTTCCTTGTACAATTGGGAACAGCGTTTGTTTGTGATCGTAATATTCAGGATTATTGTTTAACCAAGTTCTACAACGCTCCAACCAACGATGTGTAACATGCATGGCACGTTTCGCATCATGATATTTTGCAGGAATTCCTGTTAATTCATCAAAAGCCATAAAAATATCTGCTCCGATGTAACGTTGGATTTCCATTGATTTCTCTGGTGTAAACATATGGTAAGAACCATCGATATGCGATTTGAAACGCACACCTTCTTCAGATTTTTTACGACTTGTTGCTAAAGAATACACTTGGAATCCTCCAGAATCTGTTAAGATTGGTTTTTGCCAATTCATAAATTTATGTAATCCTTCCGCTCTGTGCAAAATATCAGTTCCTGGACGCAAATACAAATGATAAGTATTTCCAAGAATGATTTGGGCCTTAATATCTTCTTCTAACTCACGTTGGTGAACAGATTTTACTGTACCAACTGTACCAACAGGCATAAAAATAGGTGTTTCGATTCTACCATGATCGGTTTCTACAACACCAGCTCTTGCCTTAGAAAATTCGTCTTTTTTATCGATTGAAAATTTCATAGTGTGCAAAGATATTAATTGTTTAGCTTGTTGCGAGTTGGTTTCGAAAAAAATAACAAAAAAATAAGGATAAAGTAGCCTTTACCCTTATTTGGAAATTTTATGAAATGATTATTTTGTGAAACGTAATGACATTTTGCGATCAGAAGCTCTTTCTGAGTCAGAAGCTGTTTCAGCTACTTTTGCAAATTCTTCTCCGTAACCTTCGGCAGCAATAACTTGCGCACCAACACCACGTTTTGTTAATTCAGCTTTTAAGTAATCTGCTCTTTTTTGAGAGATTACTTTGTTTTTCGCATCATCACCAACTTTATCTGTGTATGCTCCAAGTTTAATTTTTGCAGTTGGATATTTTTTCAAAATTGCAGCAACATTATCTAATTGAACGTCAGAACCTGGCTCTAATTGATCTGTTTTACCAAAAACGAAGTTGACATTATCAAAGTTGAACCATTTTTCTTTCAATTGATCTTCTGTCATTGTTGCAAAATCTGGCGCTTTGATAAATTTGATAATTTGATCTTCTAATCCATTTGCGTATCCTTTCAAAGCAACACCATCTAAATCGATATCAGATAATTCTTTTGGCGCAGCGTTTAGAGAATCAGTATTCAATGAATCAACTACAATTTCAGTTTCTTCTGTAACAACTGTTTTTTCTTCGTCTTTATTACATTTTTTTAATAAGAAAAAGGCTGCTAAAGCAAGTAGGATCAATGGAATTAACCATTTCCAAAAACCTCCGCCACCATTGTTGTTATGAGTTTCTGCGTAAGCATCAACTGGCGCTACATAAGGTTTTTCTTCCGGTTCTACATCAACTACTTTTCTTGTTTCTGTAATAGTTTCAGTTACATGATCTTTTGCAACATCTATTGTTTCAGTGATTTTAGGCGCATCATTAAACATTGTTCCTAAACCTAAAGCTCCAAGTCCTAAACCAGTTGGAATTAATCCTAAAATTTTATCTTTAATTCCTCCTAAAGATGAAAAGAAATCAGCTTCTGTTACATTGTTAAATTCGGCTTCTTTTCCAATGGATCCAAAGGTTGTTAAAGCTGTTAAGTCTAATAATTTTGAAGATGAACCTGTCGAAATCCCTGCATATTCAGCAATTTTAGAAACGATTGGTTGCGCATTCGAACCAAAAATAACATTGATTAATTCTTTGATCGTGTCGGGCGTTTCTTGTTCTGTCGAGATATTTGCTAATCCACGAGAAGCACCAAAAGATTTGATGGTATGGAATAAACCTGTAGTAGAATTCTTTTTTTCTAAAACACCTCCCAAAATAATTGGAACAAATGCACTGATTGCTTTAGAAATCCCCGAGTCACTTTCACCTAATTCTGATGAAGTTTTCGAGATCAAATCTGGGGTAATATACCCTTTTACTAATTCAATAATGTCCATAGATTTTAATTTTTAATTATAGCCTTTTTTTAGTTGTAATTTATTCTTAATGAATATTGTATTAATATTCACATTCATTAAAATTAGTTAAAAAAAATGATAATTTTTCTATTTTTTTGAAAAGATGTAAGATTGGAGCTAATTTTATCCTCTGAATTACAATTAAAAAAGAATAATTATGCAAGAGCAAGACAAAGTAGATAGTTTGCAAGATGTAATAACAACGCCATTTAAAGATCTGGAGGTTTTTTCGAGATGGATTATGACAAAAGGTTCTGAGATTGGTTGGAGCTTGGTTTCTGCTTTACTAACCTTAACAATAGGTTTTTGGGTAACAGGTAAACTTGTCAAGTTAATCGAAAAAAGAATGGTAGCACGAAATGTTGATTTGTCTGTCCGATCATTTTTAATCCCAATTATTAATATAATTCTAAAAACGATAGTAATTATGTTTGTAGTGGATCGATTAGGTTTTAGTGCTTCTGGTTTTGTTGCAGCTTTAGGAGGTGTTGGTTTAGCAGTTGGTTTAGCTTTGCAAGGTTCCTTGTCAAATTTTGCAGCAGGAATTTTAATTATTCTATTCAAACCTTTCAAAGTTGGAGATTACATTGTTTCACAAGGAAATGAGGGAAGTGTAGAGTCGATAAATTTACTAAATACAGTAATTGCAACTGCAAAAGGACAGATTATTACTTTGCCAAACGGAAATTTATTTAACAATCCAATTACCAATTATTCTGTAAAAGAATATCGTCGATTAGATGTAAATGTTGGTATTTCTTATGATGATGATTTTGACAAAGCGCGTGAAGTTTTGTTGAATGTTTTAGAGAAAAATGAATTGGTTGATGATACACAATCTAAAACGGTTGAGATTCTAGAATTTGCTGCAAGTTCTGTGAATTTGGCTGTGCGTTGTTATGTGAAAAATAGCGATTATTGGACAGCTTATTGGCAATTGTATCGCGCGGTAAAATATGCGTTAGACGACAACAATATCTCGATGCCTTATCCACATACAGAAATGATTATTAAAAACGAATCGAACTCGTCAACAATTCCTTTCGAGAACAAAGATTAATGAAGTATTTACTTACCATATTATCAATTTTTTTGTCTGTGCATCTTTTTGCACAGACCGAATTAATTGAGAAACATCTCAATTCAGATTTCTATTCCACTCAATTCACGGGATTTTATTTATATGATCCAATTACGAAAGAAGAAATTTATAATTATAACGGGAATAAATTTTTTATTCCAGCATCAAACACCAAAATTTTTACGTTGTATACAGCGATGAAAATGTTAAATGATTCGATTCCTGCATTCAAATATCAATTGATTGGCGACGAATTTCATATCGAAGGAACTGGAGACCCAACTTTTTTGCATCCAAAATATAAAAATACACGAACGTTAGATTTTTTGAAAAATAATGGTTCTAAAATTGTTTTTCATTGGAATAATTTCGACGAAGAATCTTTTTTACCAGGTTGGACATGGGACGATTTTAGAAAAGATTATGCACCAGAAAGAAGTCAATTTCCAATTCATGAAAATTTAGTTTCGATTTCGAAAAAAGGAAGTTCAATCAAAACATTTCCAACATATTTTGAAGAATTTACAGAAATTAAAGAAATGCTAGAGCCGAGGAATTTCTATGATAATAAATTTTATATCAGTAATAAAAAACGAACAGAAAAAGTTCCTTTTATTGTGAATGAAACGGTGATAGAAAAATTGTTGTCGCAAATTTTAGGTAAACCTGTTGATATGGTCAAAACACCAATGGTTAATAATCCGAAAGTGTTTTATAGTCAGAAATCAGATGATGTTTACCGCGAAATGATGGAAAATAGCGATAATTTTTTGGCAGAACATTTATTGATTTTAGCTTCGAGTACTTTACCAGGAAAACTGAGCGCTTCTGAAACGATTACCTTTTCGAAAAGATATTTATTGAATGATTTGAAACAACAACCAGAATGGTTTGATGGTTCGGGATTATCGCGTTACAATTTGTTTACACCGCAAATTTTTGCTCAAGTTTTGGGGAAAATGTACAACGAATTTCCCGAGCAACGTTTGTTTTCTATTTTCCCAATAGGTGGTAAAACTGGAACAATCAAAAATAGATACAAAGATTCAGTGCAACCTTATATTTACGCCAAAACAGGAACGTTGAACAATAATGTAACGTTGAGTGGTTATTTGAAAACGAAATCTGGAAGAACGTTAATTTTTAGTTTGATGAATAATAATTCAATCAAAGATTTATCTTGGATTCGAAATGAGAATGAAAAGTTATTGCGAATTATTAGAGATAATTATTAAGCATATTTGAAATAAAAAAGCCTTCCAAAATCGGAAGGCTTTTGCTTTATTAGAAAGACATCTTTACGGTGTCGTTATTTCCTGTTAATACTTTTGTGTCTTTTTTATTTTTGACATCAAAGGTTACAATGTTTTGTTGATCATTAAAAATATCTGTCAACAAAGCTACTTTTAGTTCTATCGAGTTGATATTAGAAATTTTATCAAACTTAAAAAAAACTCGTGTCGATTTATCATTTACCTGATAACCATAATAAGAAGTTCCCAAAGCTTTACCATTTACTTTGACATCAACTTTACTATTTACATACGCTTTCAACTTGTTTTCGAAGTTAGATTTGTTCGAAACATCTGCACCAACGGCTTTTTCCAACTGATTGGTAAATGAACGTGCAGTGATATTTAAAGTTCCGGTTTCTTGTTCGTAATCAACCTTGATATTTGCTGTATGAAAATCTTGGGCACTTAGGTTAAAAGCTACTAAAACCAAAAGCAAAGAGAATAGATATTTTATATATTTCATTTTATTTCTTAGTTTGTACAAGTCTATTTCAAATGGAGTGCCAAAGATTCTTAAAATTTAAAAGAAAGCTTTAGCGACTTGTTAATAACGAAATTAGAATAAAAAAATTATAAATCACATAAAAATATAAAAAGAGTATTAATAACTTAATACTCTTTTCTATGAATTTATTCTAAATTTTTAAGCAAACCAAACATGGTAAGGAATTCTACTTAAAATACAAACTAAACCAATAATTGCAAAGACTGCAACGCTCATTGGTACAGTTGTAGATCGTTTTAATTTTGCATTAGCAATTGTCATAAAAACAACACCTGCAATCATCATCATAGGGTGTTCAACAAAAGTTAATCTTAAGCCAGAGTCTTTCATTATTCCTGATGGTTCCAAAGCAGAAAACATCATAATATAGTAGACTAATCCAAGTAATAATTGAACGTGAAAAGTAATGGTTGTAAATAACCCGATTTTTTTAATTGTTGCGTTTGTATCTTTTTTAGAAATCGCATAAATTAATGTTGAAATCACAAAGATAACGCCCATCAAAATCACAAGATAAGCCCAGCCATTATGAAATTGTTTGATAAAATCCATTTTTCTAATTTTAGTTTTTCAATACAAAAATAACAAACCTTTTTACATAAATACTATTTGATGATATTTATGTGTTTTCAGAACAGTTTTTTAGATTAAGCAAAATCTCGTAATTTCGCGCAAAATATATCCGAAATGGGAAAAGATAAAATCAGAAGATTTAACGAAAATAAAACTTTTCAGAATGTTGTGCAACCAACACGAGAAGAGGCGATTAACGAGTTTGCATTAAAAGGAAATTGGAACAAAGAATTTTTCAAGAACGATAATCCAATTGTGTTAGAACTTGGATGCGGAAAAGGAGAATATACAGTTGCAATGGCACGTCGTGACAAGGATCGTAATTTTATCGGAGTAGATATTAAAGGATCAAGATTTTGGCGTGGTGCTAAGACTTGTTTGGATGAAGGAATTGAAAATGCTGGATTTCTTCGAACTCAAATCGAAATTATCGATCATCTTTTTGCTGAAAATGAAGTGAGTGAAATTTGGATTACTTTCCCAGATCCACAAATCAAATACAGAAGAACAAAACATCGTTTAACAGATCCTGAATTTTTGAGACGTTATAATACTATCTTGAAACCAGAAGGAACAGTAAACTTAAAAACGGATTCTGAATTTTTACACGGATATACACATGGTGTTATTCACATCGAAGGGCACGAAGTGATTCGTTCTACACACGATGTTTATCACCCAGATCATTCGGATATTCCAGCAATTGTAACAGCTGTACAAACATATTATGAATCGAAATTTTTGGAAGAAGGTAAAAAGATTACCTATATAAAATTTCAATTAAAATATTAATAAAAAAATCCATCTTTTGATGGATTTTTTTATTTGAAATAAATTTGATAAAAGTTTATTAATCATATATTTGTTTTACACTAATATGATTTTTTATGAAAACTAAACTTTTACTACTTACCACATTTTTATTGAATGGGCTTTATTCTTTTGCGCAATCCAGAGAAAATTTCATTTTTGCGACAATGGAGACTGAGAATGCCGCTTTTTTACAAAAAAATCATGCGGATTCTATTGAAATAATTTCTTCAAAAAATAATTTTTCTGCTATTTATTTTCATCCAGAAATTGCTGAAAGTTTACATGGGAAATTTGCCCATGGACATGGTTATATTTTTAGAAATTCGAAAGAAGATGCACTACAATCACTTCAAGAAAAGCCATCTCAGAAAAAAGCACCTTTCAATTATACAATATCAGAACAAGCTTTTATAACTACGGCATTGAATGATGTTGATGTCAAAGAAATTGAGAAAACAATTTTGATGTTAGAAGATTTCAAAACGCGTTATCATACACGACAAGAAGCAAATAATGCGGTTCTTAAATTGAAGGAAGTTTGGGTGAAAATGATTGCTGATGCAGGACGAACTGACGTATTTGTAAGAATCGTTGATCATGTGAATACGCCAATGAAGTCGTTGATTTTGACTTTTAATGGAATTGAAAAGAAAGATGAATTTGTGATTATTGGAGGTCATGCCGATTCGACTGTTGGTTGGAATGCAAATCAAACTTTTGCACCAGGAGCAGATGATAATGCATCTGGAATTGCAATAATTACAGAAGTTTTGCGTGTGTTGTTAAAAAATAATTTCAAACCGCAACGAACTACCGAAATTATGGCTTATGCAGCAGAAGAAATAGGTTTGGTAGGGTCGAAAGAAATTGCGCAGAAATACGCTTCGGAGAATAAAAATGTAATAGGTTATGTACAATTTGATATGACGAATTACAAAGGTTCTGCAAAGGATGTTATTTTGATGACGGATGCTTATTGTGATGCAAATCTCAATTCGTTTTTGATGAAATTGATGTACGAATATAACACAACTGGTTTGCATCAATTTACATATGATACGTCAAAATGTGGTTATGGATGTTCTGATCATTTTAGTTGGTACGAAAATGGTTTTGCAGCAACTTTACCTTTTGAAGCTAAAATGGGAGAAGATAATCCTTATATACATTCTGTAAACGATACCTATGCTTCAATGGGAAGTACGTCTACACACGCAGCAAAATTTACGAAATTAGGAATTGAATATGTGGTTGAAGCGGCTAAGACCTCAACTTTAGGAACAAATGATGTCGATAAAAATTCGTCTAAAATTTTTGTTTCAAATAAAATATTGAGTTATCAACTAAATTTTAATGCATCAATTTCGATAAAAATTATAGATGCAACTGGACGAACTGTTAAAATGTTTAATTCTGATCAATCAAACGGAAGTGTAAATTTGTCTAATTTATCAACAGGGTTTTATATAGCTACAATTAATGACAATCAAGGAAATTCTATTTCTCATAAATTTGTATTGAAGTAAAATTCAAACGAAATAAAAAACAAAAAGCAAGCTTAATTTAGCTTGCTTTATATTTTTAAAATTTATCTAAATCTTAGTTATTCAAACTTTGTAAGTAAGAAACCCAACCTAAAGTTTGGTATTCTTTAGCTGCAGTTTTTACATCAGCAGCTTTGTAAATTCCACGACCAACAATCATAAAGTCTGTGTGGTAATTTTTGAAAACCAATTCAGGCGTATTGTACTGTTGTCCTTTATTATCTCCAGTCGAAGAAATATTAACACCAGGTGTAAACAACAACAAGTTATCAGGAACTTGGCGTTGCGCAACAGCTCCCAAAACATTTCCAGATTGTTCCGAAACATTAATTGCTTTTGTAAAGTAATAATCGTCTGTCAATGTTCCTTTCGAAGACATTTCTACAATTGTGATTACGCCTGTATTTTCGAAAACTTTTAATGATTCTAAACCTCCAATTGGATGAACAGTTACTAAATCTGCCCAATCAGAAATTTTATAAATCGATTTCTTGAATTGTAATTCTTGTGTATTTCCGATATCACCAAATTTACGGTCTTCGAATAATAAGAATTCTTTTTCGCGTGCGATTTTTTTCAATTCAACAATTAAATTGTCCGAAAAATCTTGAATAATATCTGAATGTAATTTTAAAGCAACAACATGATCACCAACTTTACCAGCGAAATCAATAATTTCTTCAGAAGTAATTAAATCAGCAGAAGCAATCAAGTTTGATTGTTTTTTAAGTGCTAATTCAACTAAACGTTTTCCAACTGGATGTACAATTTTTTTGTTTTCCAATGCAATACGTTGTTTTGCAGGAGCCGCTTCTGGAGGTAAAGCTAAAAAGTCTTTGATTTTTTTCGCTTCATCATCACTCAAACGGTGATATTTATGTAAAATATCGATTACTTCGTGAATTGTAAATAACGTTATCACGTTGTACCCTTGTTCTTTTAATTTGTCTGAACCACCTTGTGCACGGTCTAAAACAACAACCAAATCTTTTACACGTAAACCTTCGCGTTCAACTTGATCAATTGTTTCTAATAAAGATTGTCCAGATGTAATTACATCTTCTACTAAAAGACAAGATTGTCCTTCTGCAAAAACACCTTCTACCATACGTTTAGTACCGTAACCTTTGTTTTCTTTACGTTTGATAATCAAAGGAATATTCGATGTTAAACTCATTGTAGTCGCCATTGGCAAAGCTGCGTAAGGCACACCACAAATCAAGTCATATTCTACATCTTCTACTAAATCTAATAAATTGTTTGCTAAAGTTTTTAGTAATTGTGGACTAGAAGCCAAAGGTCTTAAATCGACATAGAAAGGAGATTCTATACCACTTTTTAAAGTAAAATTTCCAAATTTTATAATTCCCAGCTCGTAAGCTTTCAATAAAAAATCTTCTCTTGGTTGCATCTGTGTAATGTTTGAGCAAAGTTAATAGGTTTTTGAGTCATTTATGGCATTTTCACGAAAATTAATTTTAAGATGAATAAAAATTGAATATTTATACTGATTTGATTTATAATTTGTTCGAAAAATGAAATATTATGTATTTAAAATAAATGAAAATTTTTAATTAATGTTATTTTTTATTGAATCAATAGTACATCTTATGTTTTCTAAATCTTCTTCGCTATTAAATGTAAAATTATCACCAAAAGGATCAATAGCTCTTGATATAAAAAAGAACTTTTTGTTATTTATTTTGATATAATTTAAATATGGAAGTACAAATTGATTAATTTCTTGAACTTCATTAAGATTAAATGTTTTTTTTGAAAATACCTTTTTAATTGTAAGTTGGTTAATGTTATTATCTAACACTATTTCATTAATCTGATAATTAATCCGAATAAAAACACATAAAATTAGTATAAATGAAATACAAAAAATCAAGACATCATATTTATTTTTTACAATTATTTCGTCTAAATAAGTGAAAATAATTACTGAAGTAAATAGAATTAATATGTTTAAAACAATTATAATAAGCACATTATAAAAACTATTATATTTTCTACTAATATATTCTTTCATTTATAAGAATTAAATATTTACGTAAAAATATAATTTTTATGTAATTCAGAAAAGAAGTTTTCGTTCTACATTTTATAATAAAACTTCATAAAATAACTTTACTTTTGAAATCTATACAAACACAAATGAAAAAATATATATTCGCTAGCATCGCTTTTGTAAGTATGTTGGTTTCGGCACAAGAAACACCTTTCAAATTTAAGGAATTAGTTAATAATTCTGCACTTCCTATTATTTCGCAAGGAAAAACGGGAACTTGTTGGTCATTTTCGACAACTTCTTTTTTAGAATCGGAAGTGAAGCGTTTGACAGGAAAAGATGTCGATTTATCGGAAATGTATAATGTGCGTTTTACTTATCCTGTAAAAGCGTATAATTATGTATATCGCCAAGGAAAAGCACAGTTTAGTCAAGGAGGTTTGTCGCATGATGTTTTAAATTCGGTTCGTAAAAATGGATTAGTTCCAAACGAAGTTTATGCAGGTTTTGCGAATGGAACAGATGTGAAGCATAACCACGAAATGTTGGTAAAAGATTTGAAAGTTGGATTAGATTCGATTGTAAAAAATCCTAAAAAATATTTAACAGCAGATTGGAAATCAAAATTTGATCAAAAATTGAATGATAAATTAGGTGTTCCTCCAACAAAATTTAAGTTCGAAGGAAAAGAATATACACCACAAGAATTTGCAAAAGCCTTGAAAATAAATCCTGATGATTATGTAACCTTGACATCTTTTCAGCAAGCGCCATATTATTCACAATTTATTTTACAAGTGCCAGATAATTTCTCAAATGGTTCATATTATAATTTACCATTAGATGAATACATGAAAGTATTGGACGAAGCGTTATATAAAGGATATACAGCGGCTTTTGATACAGATGTTTCTGAAAAAACATTTTCTAAAAAATATGGAATGGCAATTTGGCCTTCAGAAGGTTTAGAATCAGATTATTTTGTTCAGATTTTACCTGAAAAATGGGTTTCTGCTGATGAGCGTCAAGCTGCTTTTGAAGATTATTCGACAGAAGACGACCATTTAATGCATATTACGGGAATTTTGAAAGATCAATTGGGAAATCAATATTATGATGTGAAAAATTCTTGGGGAACAACAGATTTAGGAAATAATGGACATATTTATATGTCGAAACCATTTTTCAGAATGAAATCAATTGCTTTTACACTGCACAAAGATGCGTTGTCAAAAGAAGTGAAAAAGCAATTAGGTGTTAAATAAAATCACTCACAAATGAATACATTAGAACAAGCGATAGAAAAGTTAGATTATAAAGGTTATTTGGATGTTGAAATTCCAAAAGGAACTGATTTGATTGCGGAAATCAATAAATTACGCAAAGAGAAAAATGCGGTGATTTTGGCGCATTATTATCAGTCAGGAGAAATTCAGGATTTAGCAGATTATTTAGGTGATTCGTTACAATTGGCACGTGCTGCTGCAAAAACTGAAGCTGATATGATTGTTTTTTGTGGTGTTCATTTTATGGCAGAAGCTGCAAAGATTTTGAACCCTTCTAAAAAAGTTGTTTTACCCGATACAAAAGCGGGTTGTTCTTTAGCAGATTCTTGTTCGGCAGAAGGTTTACGTGGTTTGCGTGAGCAACATCCAAATGCGATTGTAGTGAGTTATATCAATTGTGATGCGGGTGTTAAAGCGGAATCAGATATTATTGTTACTTCTTCTAATGCGGAAGCGATTATTAATTCGTTGCCAGAAGAGCAAGAAATTATTTTTGCTCCAGATCGTAATTTAGGTCGATACTTAAATCAAGTTTGTAATCGCAAAATGATTTTGTGGGACGGTGCTTGTATTGTTCATGAAGCTTTTTCTTTGGAAAGAATTGCACAACAAATGGCAGATCATCCAAATGCAAAATTAATTGCGCATCCAGAAGCGCAAGAAGATTTATTGAAATTCGCACATTTTATTGGTTCAACTTCTCGTTTGTTAGATTATGTGGTAGAAAATGATGCACAAGAATTTATTGTGGCAACGGAAGAAGGAATTTTACACGAAATGCAAAAACTTGCGCCGAATAAAACATTAATTCCTGCATTAGTTCAAGATGAATCGTGTAATTGTTCTGAATGTTTTTACATGAAATTATCAACATTAGAAAAATTATATCTGTGCATGAAATATGAATTGCCAGAAATACAAATCGAAGAAGAGTTACGAGTGAAAGCTTTAGCTGCAATTAATAGAATGTTAGATTTATCAGAAAAAATCAAATAATGGCTATTCAAGATGTTTTAGTCATTGGTTCTGGAATTGCTGGACTTTCTTATGCGCTGAAAATTGCGATTCGAAATCCTGATGCAAAAATTACCATTGTAACCAAAGCAAATAAAGACGAAACCAATACCAAATATGCACAAGGTGGAGTCGCTGTTGTGAGCGATTTCGAGAAAGATAGTTTCGAGAAACATATCGAAGATACGCTTCGTGCTGGAGATGGTTTGTGTAAGTTAGAAGCGGTTGAGGTTGTCGTAAAAGAAGCACCAGAACGTATCAATGAAATTATAGATTGGGGCGTTCGTTTTGATAAAAATAACGAAGGAATTTATGACCTTGGTCGTGAAGGTGGACATACCGAAAACAGAATTGTTCATCATAAAGATGTGACAGGTTGGGAGATTGAGCGCGCGATGTTAGAAGCGATCAAAGAATATCCAAATATTCAGGTTTTTACGCATCATTTTGTAGTAGATTTGATTACAGAACATCATTTGAATCGTGATATAGCACAGAAAACAACATGTTTTGGTGCATATATTTTAGATTTGAATACAGATAAAGTTGAACAACATTTAGCCAAAGTAACTTTGTTAGCAACAGGCGGAGTTGGTCATGTTTATAAAAATACGACGAATCCAATTATTGCAACAGGAGATGGAATTGGGTTGGCTCGACGTGCAAAAGCAACCGTTTCGGGAATGCAATTTATTCAGTTTCATCCAACGGCTTTTTACAGCGAATTTGATGGACAGTTATTTCTGATTTCGGAAGCAGTTCGTGGTTTTGGTGCGAAGTTGCGTACGAAAGATGGCCAGTTGTTTATGCACAAATATGATGAACGTGAAGAATTGGCTTCTCGTGATATTGTGGCGCGTGCGATTGATAATGAAATGAAATTGCGCGGAGATGATTATGTTTATATTGATTGTCGACACTTAGAGAAAGAAAAATTCTTGGAACATTTCCCTAATATTTACGAAAAATGTAAATCCGAAGGCTACGATATGTTTACCGAATTGGTTCCGGTTGTTCCTGCTTCGCATTATTTGTGTGGTGGAATTGACGTCGATTTAGAAGGAAAAACATCTATCGAGAATTTGTTTGCGGTTGGCGAATGTTCTAATACGGGTTTACATGGTGCAAATCGTTTGGCTTCGAATTCGTTGTTAGAAGCGATGGTTTTTGGTCATCGTGCAGCGTTAAAAACGGTCGATTTATTAAATGATAATCAATTTTCGATTTATAATTTTGAGTTTCCAGAATGGAACGAAGAAGGCATGAAAGTGCAAGAAGAATTAGTATTGATTTCTTATTTACGCAAACAATTACAAGCGATGATGAGCGAATTGGTCGGAATTGTACGAAGCGATAATCGTTTGCAAATTGCACAAAATCGTATCAATGAAATTGAGATAATGGTCAACGAAATTTATTATTTTACGATTGTTTCACCTAAAATTTTAGAACTTCGAAATTTGGTTGATGTCGCACATTTAATCATTGAGCAAAGTATCAATCAAAAAGAAAATCGAGGAACTTTTTACAACAAAGATTTTAATTAATGAAGAAGTTATATCTGTTCGTTACATGTTTTGCAATGAGTTTTTCTTTTGCTCAAAATTCGAAAGAAAAACAAAACGTAAGTTTGACTTCTGGTAAAGAAGCCAAGAAAGCGGTTGTGTATTTTGGTTGTGAAAATTTAAAAGAAAATAGCGAGCTACAAGCATGTATGAACAAAAATTTGAATCAAGATATTCAAACTCAAATTTCATTCTTTTCTAATATTGCTGATTATCTTCATATCGAAACTGCTCAATCTAAATTAGGTTTTAAAATTAATGAAGATGGTAATTTTGGAGATGTCTCGACTGATGGTTCGAATCCAATTTTTAATAGTGTAGCATTGTCTAGTTTAGTTTTGTTGAATAATAAAATGGAGCGAGCTAATCTAAAAATAACTCCTGCAAAAGGAGTTGATGGAAAAGCAGTTGCAATGAAATATACAATGCCTTTACGTTACGAATCGGCAGAAAAAAATAATGATTTTGAGAAGTTCCCTTCGGAAAATCGTGTATTGTTTACTTTAAAAACTGATGAAGAAACGATTGAAGTAAGAATTGATAAAGAATTTAATTTAACAACTTTTGGTAATAACGGAAGTCGGGAATATTATTTAGGAAAGTTTTCTAATCTTTTCGAAATGGCTTCTATCGATCCTTATGCAACCGCTTTTGATGCGGCTTTCAAATCTGGAGCAATAGATATTACAAAAGGTAAAATTGATGACAAAGAATATAAACTTCAGATCAAAAATTTCTTCGAAAATGATCCTTCAGTACAAGTGTTGATTACGGTTGTGCGCGAAGAAAATGGTACTTGGGCCGAGTATTACGAATACAAAACCAAGAAAGAATTTAATCAATCAAAATTTGCATCCTTAACATATAGATAATGAATTTTCCTCCATATATCACACAAGAAAAATTACAACTTTTTATTCGTCAAGCTTTTTTAGAAGACGTTGGCGATGGCGACCATTCAACGTTAGCGTCGGTTCCGTATGATGCAATTCAAGAAGCGGAACTGAAAGTGAAAGATAACGGAATAATTGCTGGAATTGAATTAGCGAAAATTATTTTTGATACGTTTGATCCATCTTTAAAAATAGAACAATATATAAATGATGGCGATAAAGTACAATTTGGAGATGTTGCTTTCAAAGTAAAAGGATCTTCACAATCAATTTTAACTTGCGAACGATTAGCGTTGAATTGTATGCAGAGAATGTCTGGAATTGCAACTTATGCGCACGAAATGATGGAATTGGTAAGCGGTACAAATGCCAAAATTTTGGATACACGAAAAACAACACCTAATTTCCGAATGATCGAAAAATGGGCAGTTAAAATTGGAGGAGCAGAGAATCATCGTTTTGGTTTATACGATATGGTGATGTTAAAAGATAATCATGTCGATTTTTGTGGAAATATTACAAAAGCGGTTGCGCAAACCAAAGATTATTTGTCAAAACATCATTTACATTTAAAAATAGAAGTGGAAACGCGTAATATGGATGAGGTAAAAGAAGCTTTGGATGCAAATGTAGATTTTATTATGTTGGATAATTTTGATCTTGAAACGATGAAAGAAGCGGTTCAATATATAAATGGGCGAATAAAAACGGAAGCTTCGGGCGGAATTACAAAAGAATCTGTTCGAGCAATTGCCGAAACGGGTGTTGATTTTATTTCTTCTGGTGCGATTATTCATTCCGCTCCCAACTTTGACTTGAGTTTAAAAGCTGTTAAGGCTTGATTTCTTTAACATTTTAATTTTTTTGTTGTAGTAAGAATACTAAATAATAGATTTTAACGTTAGCTATATTGTATTTGAATAATTTATTTTGAAAATTTATTAGTATCAGCTTATAAATAAAAAAGTTATTGGATAATATTTTATTAATACTGATTCTAAATAGTGAAATTTTAATTACTTTTCTCTTTTTAAAATGAAAGATAACAATCTAAAACAAGAAAAAAATGTTAATTTTTAATGTTTTTATTATGTTAAATTTTGATTAAATGTTTAAAAATATTTAAAAATCTTCAATTTTTTTTCATGTAATTTAGTTTATTGTTTGTTTTTAAGGGGGGATTTTATTGATATGATAATTAATATTTAAGTTATTCAAGAAAAGTTTAAAAATTTACCATAATTTAACAATAATCTCATTTAAAGTGTAGAACTTTGCGAAAGTAAACTTTTAAACTATTTCAAAAGATGAGGTTAAACTCAACTAAGCTTTTACTTGTAGGAGCTTTTGCCTTAATGGCATCATTATCTTTCGCCCAAGTTGTTGAACCAACAGATTCTACAAAGGTTGAACAGGACGAAAACGTATCTTTAGGAGAAACATTAATCATTGGTAAAGGAGTTATTGATGTTGCGGAAAATCGTAAAACACCAGTTGCTAATACAATTATCACAAGAGAAGAAATTCAAGATAAAGCAGTTGGTAATGTTGAATTTCCTGAAATCATGAAAAATTCTCCGTCTGTTTATGTGGCTGACCAAGCTTCTGGATTTGGAGATGCTAAAATGTTTTTACGTGGTTTCGATCAGTCAAATACAGCTTACTTATTAAACGGACAGCCAATAAATGGTATGGAAGATGGTAATGTATATTGGTCAAACTGGTCTTCTATGACTGATGTTGCAAACGTTATTGACGTTCAACGTGGTTTGGGTTCTTCTAAATTAGCTATTTCTTCAGTAGGTGGAACAGTTAATATTGTAACAAAAGCAACCGAATTAAGACAAGGAGGATTTGTTCGTTATGTAGCTGGAAATGACTCTTACCAAAAAGCGACTGTAGGGTATAATACAGGAATGAAAGGTAAATGGGGAGCTTCTATTTTATTAGATTATTGGACTGCTCATCGTAAATATGCACGTGGAACAGGAGGAGAAGGACAATCATATTTTGTGTCTGTTGGGTACAAACCAAATGATCGTCACCAATTCAACTGGATGTTATTTGGAGCACCACAAGAGCATGATCAAAATTACTCTAAGCCTTTAACGACAACTTATAATAAAAATGGATCTGTAAACACTCCAGGTTATGATATGACTGGTCGTAAAGGTAATTCTAACTATGGTTTTTACAATGGAGAACCATTATCGTTAAGAACAAATTATTACCACAAACCAGTAACAAATTTAAACTGGGATTGGACAATTAATGAAAATGCATCTTTATCTACAGTTTTATATGCGTCTATGGGACGTGGTGGAGGAACAGGTAATTTAGGTAGAGGATTATTTAGTTTATCTCAAGATGGCTATAATGTATTTACTCAAGACGGGGCTATTAACTGGAATGAGGTTGAAAGATATAATAAAACTATTGCTGGAGGTATTGGTTCAGGAACATCTTCATCATCTTCTAAAGGGATGGTTTTGAGAGCTTCTGTTAATAATCATTTATGGTACGGAGGAGTAACAAACTTCAACTATGATACAAAAACAGGTTGGGCTTTTAACGTAGGAGCAGATGTGCGTTTCTATGAAGGTGATCACTTCCAGCAGGTTGTAAATTATTTAGGATTGAATGGTCGTCAAGAAAATAACAAAAATAGATCAAACAATTTAATAACTAATACATATAAAGCGAAACCATGGGCTTCTTTATTTAATTCAGCTGATAAAGAAGATCGTGTAAATTACGATAACTCGGAAAAAATTAACTATCAAGGTGGTTTTGGACAAGTAGAGTATTCTAATGACATCTTCTCTGCTTTTGTTCAAGGAGCTATTTCTAATCAGTCTTACCAAAAATTTGACCGTTGGAATTATAACGCTGACCACAAAGATGTTGTTAGTGGAGTTGTTTCTTATAAAAATGGAGAGGCAAAATCTAAAGTTCGCAATAAAACTGGATGGAACATTAAAGGAGGTATAGCATTGAATATTACTCAAGAAAACAAAATTTTTGTTAACGCTGGTAAATATTCTCGTCAAGCATTCTTAGATAATGTTTTTATGCAAAATACAGTTAGTTTCATCGATCCAGCAATTGATAACGAAGAGATCTTAGGTTTAGAGGCTGGATATAAATATATGACTCGAAACTTAAATGTTAATATTAATGCTTATTATACTAAGTGGGAAAATCGTGCAGATTCTTATACAGCAAATGGATACTATGTTGGTGAGGATTTTGTTCAACAAGATGTACGTTTCTTATTAACAGGAATTACTCAATTACATAAAGGTATAGAAATAGATTTTAATACAAAAGTTAATAGAGATTGGACTATTAGAGGATATGCTTCATATGGAGATTGGAAATATGATGGTAATGCTAATTATAGAATCCAAGATCAAAATAGTAGCTCAATTGTTATTGACAATAAACCTGTTAATTTAGATGGTGTAAAAGTTGGTAATGCTGCACAATTTACATTTGGTATGGGTACGAAAGTAAATGTAGCTAAAGGATTATCTTTTGATACTGATTTCAACTATTTCGCGAGACTATATGAAAATGTAAATGTAGTTGATATTGTAAAATCAGAACTTAAAGGCAATGATTATTTAAATGTTCCTTTAAGACCATATGCAATTGTTGATTTAGGTGCAACCTATGAATTTAAATTTGGTTCTCAAAAAATTAGATTCAGAGGTAACATTAAAAACTTATTCAATGATCAATACTTATCTCGTAAAGATGGTTATGGTTACTTCTGGGGATTAGGTAGAACTTGGAATGCAGGTGTTACATATAATTTCTAAGATAAATTTTATAAATAATAAAAAGACGAACTTTTATAGTTCGTCTTTTTTTTGTGTTTACCTTTGATGAAAATTTGTAAAATGATTCAGCCTGATTTTTTAAAAGAAGGGGATAAAATAGCAATAGTAGCTCCTGCAAAGCGAATGCTCAAAGGAGAATTAGAAGAAACAATTGAGCTCATAAAATCTTGGAAATTAGTTCCAGTTTTAGGGAAAAATATTTATGCCGAATATGATTTTGGTTATCGATATGCAGGCACAGATGAAATGAGAACAGAAGATTTTCAGTGGGCATTAGATGACCATGAGATAAAAGCGATTTGGTGTGCTAGAGGAGGTTATGGTTCTGTGAAAATTATTGATGAACTTGATTTAACGAAGTTTACTAAAAATCCAAAATGGATCATTGGTTATTCTGATATCACTGTTTTTCACAATCATTTTAATCGATTAGGATATCAAACTTTACACGCGGTTACAGCAAAAAAATTAGCAAATACCGAATATCATCCAACATCCTATCAAAGTATTTATGAAGTACTATTTGGACATGAAATTAATTACGAAATTCAATCACATGCTTACAATAATTTAGGCGAAGCAAATGGAGAATTAATAGGAGGAAATCTTTCGATTGTTTATTCACTTTTAGGGAGCGAATCTGCGATTACAAATCCTACGGATAAGATTTTATTTTTAGAAGATTGGTTTGAGAGTTGGTATGCTGTTGATCGAATGTTGATGAATCTTAAACGAAACGGAATTCTTACTCATGTAAACGCAATTATTTTAGGGAACTTTACGCACATGGATACGGAAGAAGAAAATGCTGAAAACTACAATCATCCATTCGATCCAAAAACGTATGAAGTCATTCATAGTTTTACAAAAAAAATAAATATTCCAATCGCTTTCGGATTTCCTGCAGGACATACAGGACACAATGTTGCGCTAAAAATGGGTGCAAAAGTTCAGTTAAATGTTACTTCAAATAATGTAACTTTGCATCATTATACAAACATATATGAAACAAGATAATTTAACAGTCATTTCTCACCCGTTGGTAAAAGCAAAAATTACGCAAATGCGTGATAAAAACACAACAACGAAAGAATTTGGTGAATTAGTAGACGAAATTTCAGGTTTGATGTGTTACGAAATTACACGTAACATCGAGCTTGAAGAAGTAGAAGTTGAAACGCCAATTACCAAAACAATCGGTTACAAATTAAAAGGAAATGATATGGTTATCGTTCCAATTTTACGTGCAGGATTGGGAATGGTAAAAGGAATTCATCAATTAATTCCTACCGCTAAAGTTGGTCATATTGGGCTTTACCGCGATCATGATACATTACAACCAGTTGAATACTTGTGTAAACTCCCAACAGATTTAGATTCTCGCGATGTGATTTTGGTTGATCCAATGTTAGCAACAGGAGGTTCTGCAATCAAAGCAATCGAAATTCTAAAAGAGAAAGGAGCGAAATCTGTTCGTTTGGCTTGTTTAGTTGGTTGTCCAGAAGGAGTGGAGGCAGTACAAAATGTTTATCCAGAAGTTCCAATTTTCTTGGCTGCTTTGGATGAAAAATTGAATGAAAATGGATACATCGTTCCAGGTTTAGGTGATGCTGGAGATCGTTTGTACGGAACAAAATAATTTTTTTGAATGAGTATTAGTTACGATTTCGGAAAAGAAGCAGAAGATTTTGCCGTTAATTATTTAATCCAAAATGGATACAAAATATTGGCTCGAAATTATTTTTACAGAAAAGCCGAAATCGATATTATTGCTCAATTTGAAAATGAGATTGTTATTATAGAGGTTAAGAGTCGTACTTCAAATTATGTTGCGGAGCCAGAAAGTTCTATTAACACAAAGAAGAAGAAATTGTTAATTCTTGCCGCAGATGATTTTATTCAGAAAAATAATTTTATTTCTGAGGTAAGATTTGATATTTTAGCACTTTTAAAAAAACAACAATCTTGGAGCGTAAATCATATCAAAAATGCATTTAATGCTTCGGAAATTTAATCAACTTTTATGGAAGTATTTATGAGTCTTTTTGACTTTATTATGCATATCGACCAACATTTAGCAGAGTTTGCAAATGAATATGGTTTGTGGTTGTATGCAATTTTATTTTTAATCATTTTCGTGGAAACAGGTGTAGTTGTGATGCCTTTTTTACCTGGAGATTCATTGTTGTTTGCGGCAGGGATGTTAGCTGCACAAGAAACAAATGATATGAATGTGTGGATTATGATTGCAATTCTTTTGGTGGCCGCGATACTCGGTGATACATTGAATTATACCATCGGAAAGAAAGTTGGTTACAAAGCAACTAAAGTTAAGATTTTTGGTAAAAATTTCATCCAAGAAGAACATATCAATAAAACGCACGAATTCTACGAAAAATACGGTTCAAAAACCATTGTAATTGCACGTTTTGTACCAATTGTAAGAACTTTAGCGCCTTTCGTTGCAGGAATTGGGAGAATGGGATACTCTATTTTCATTACATATAATGTGATTGGAGCCGTGTTATGGGTTGTTGGTTTAACACTTATTGGATACTTTTTAGGAAATATAGAATGGGTTCAAAATAATTTTTCTAAAGTAATTTTAGGAATAACAATCGCTTCTGTACTTCCAATTTTAGTGGAAATTATCAAAGAAAAGTTCGGCAAAAAAAAGGTAGCTGAACAAGAATAACTATAAAAACTTAACTCGACTTCGGTCGAGTTTTTTTATACCTTTAAATCATGGAAATTTTAGATTATATTCTACATATCGATAAATATTTAGAAACCATTTTGAATGATTATCAACATTGGTTTTACTTGATTTTATTTCTCTTAATCTTTATCGAAACAGGTTTGGTTGTCATGCCTTTTTTACCTGGCGATTCGCTTTTATTTGCAGCAGGGATGTTAGCTGCGGCTTTTCCAGCTCAACTCAATATTTATATCGTATTAGGTTTACTTTGGATCGCGGCAATTGCAGGCGACACAGTCAATTATACGATTGGGAAAACCTTAGGAACGAAATTAGTCACAGCTAAAATTTTCGGTAAACGAATTATTAAAGATTCTGCGATACTAAAGACCGAAGATTTCTTTACAAAATATGGTTCAAAAACCATTGTAATTGCACGTTTTGTTCCGATTGTAAGAACGCTTGCACCTTTCGTTGCAGGGATTTCTAAAATGCATTATGTCACATTTATCAAATATAATTTTATCGGAGGAACAATTTGGGTTTTCGGGATTACATTGGCTGGCTATTTCCTTGGAACAATTCCATTTATCAAAAACAATTTCGAAATTGTCGTAATGGCAATTATTGTGTTTTCTTTGGTTCCAATTATTGTAGAATTCGTCAAAGAGAAAATAAAAAAATAAAAAATGAGTACAGAAAATTCGATTTTCATCATCTTACTTTTGTTGATAATCTTTTTACCAATTATTTTATTTATCATTGAGTCTCAAAAAGAATATAAACACGAAAATGATGAAGTTATTCGCGTCAAAATTGGTTTTTTAAGCTATATTTCAGTTTTTAATATGATTCTTTTTGCAATTCTTTGTCTTACTTTTTTATTTATAGCTTATCAATTATTGTTTGTGACAGATTTCATTTTAACTAACATAATTATTGGAATGATTTTTTTGATACTATTCTTTGTTTTTACCATTCCAGTTGCCAATACTTACAATCATCTCTTACATGAATCTAAGCGAGAAATTTATTTTTTCAGGAATAAAAAGGTTTTGTTCGTTGTAGAAAAAGAATCAGAAATTACTATTGATTTAGAAGATGAAATGATTGAAATCAATCACGAAGTTTCTAATAAAAGTTCTAAATATCAAACTGGTCATGGTAAATATAATTTTATTCAGAATGATGAAATTATTCCAATTTCAGATTTAATCAAATTTCCGCAAGATTTTCTTGATCAAAATAATATTGAACAAGTTAAAGTTTCGAAACTTTTTATTTGGATTTAGATAATCATTCAAATAATTCCTATCTTCTATTTTTAAAAATATCAATCAATGAAAAACCTATTAATTATTTGTTCTATCCTTTTTTCTTTTGTTGTAAATGCACAACAAGGTTATCCTGTTCCTCCAAAATCAGAAAATAGATTATTTTACATTCAACACAACGACAATAAAAATACGTTTGTTTACGATGCACTTTTTTCGAGCAAAGGAATTTTAGATGCTAACAATCCAGTTGATATTTATCGCATTCTTTATGCTGAAGATGGTTCAAAAAAGCCCTTGACTTCTATACAAAAGAAATTGGCATATGGTTTAGATATTAAGAAAATTGAAAAGAATGTTTTTCAGTTGACATTGGTTTCTTATCCAACTCAAAAATTAACGCTTAAGCTTGATTCTCAAAAAAATCCAATTGTTCAAACAACTGTTAATAACAAGTTGATAACACTGAATCGTGTTTTCTTAAAACAGAAGAAAGGAACG
Source organism: Empedobacter sp. UBA5528 (assembly GCF_002426075.1). Taxonomy (NCBI): domain Bacteria; kingdom Pseudomonadati; phylum Bacteroidota; class Flavobacteriia; order Flavobacteriales; family Weeksellaceae; genus Empedobacter; species Empedobacter sp. UBA5528. The sequence goes on from NZ_DINY01000005.1 coordinate 26,238, forward strand.
GCTGGAATCTCCGTAAAGCTTGATTATATTTTATTTTACGGAAAAGATAAAAACGGAAAATCTGTAGAAGAGAAAATTGTTCTCTAAAAAAATCTCCCTAAATTAGAATCTGTAAGACGCAATTTAATAGCATATGATCGAAGTAAGAGAGGTGAATACGCCAAGTGAAATGAAGAAATTTGTCGATTTACCTTTTGAAGTGTATAAAGATAATCCGTATTGGGTGCCTTCTTTAAAGAAAGATGAACTCGCAAGTTTTGATAAAAATAATGCAATTTTTGAGACGGTTGAAGCTAACTATTTTTTAGCTTACAAAGGAAAAGAAGTAGTTGGACGAATTGTTTCGATTATTAATTGGACCGAAGTAAAAGAACTTGGAAAGACTAAAATTCGGTTTGGTTGGTTAGTTTTTAAAGATGATATCAACATTTTAAAAGCTTTATTAACAACTGTTGAAAACATTGCTAAAAATAATAAACTGAGTTATATAGAAGGTCCGATGGGATTTTCGAATATGGATAAAGCTGGATTATTAACAGAAGGATTTGATAAAGTTGCTACTTTAATCGGTTTGTATAATTACGAATATTATCCAACATATTTACAAGAATTAGGTTATCAAACAAAAGCCGAATGGTTAGAATATTCTATTGATATTGCGAATTTGGGTAAGGTAAAGCAAATGGATAAATTGTGCGAAATGCTCAAAAAACGTTACGAAATTGATACGTACAAATTTGATACAATTGACGAAATGTTACCTTACGTAGATGAGATGTTCGATTTGTTGAATGTGACGTATGCAGAATTGCAAAGTTTTGTTCCGATAGAAAAATTTCAGGTTGAACATTACAAAAAGAAATATCTCAAATTTATTCATCCCGATTTTATTTCGTGTGTAAAAGATAAAAACAACAAAATGATTGCTTTTGCGATTACGATGCCTTCATTTTCGAAAGCTTTCCAGAAAACGAAAGGAAAATTGTTCCCATTTGGTTGGTGGCATTTGATGCAAGCCCAAAAAAAGAACGATCATGTCGAATTTTATTTGATTGGAATTGATCCTCATTATCAAAATAAAGGTGTAAATGCCTTGATTTTTAAAGAACTTTATGATCGATTTATAGCAAGAGGAATTAAAACTTTAGAAACGAATCCTTTGCTTGAGGAAAATACAAAAGTGCAACAATTGTGGAAAAACTTTGATCCTGTTGTTCACAAGAGACGAAAAACATTTTATAAAAATATAGAAGCATAAAAAAAGGTTAGGATTTTGTCCTAACCTTTTTGATTGAAATAATGATTAATCTTGATTGTCTTCTTTCCAATCTTTGATTGTACTTTCAATTTCTTCTCTAGATTTTCCTGTTTTTTCCTGAATTTTACCTACAACTTCATCGTATTTTCCTTCAGCATAAACTTTGTCATCATCAAACCAATCACCATATTTTTGTTTTACAGCACCTTTGATTCGATTCCATTTTCCTTCTAATTCTAATTTGTCCATAATTTTTTGTTTTATAAGTTGTAAATAGATTTATACTATATGTTGAACAAATATTAAACCATAGATTTCGAAAGACTTATAAAAAAATGTTAAATAAAATATAGGAATATTGGTTTAGAATACTGCGAAGTATATCAAAACAATGATGATAATTACAACCACTATAAATTCAAAAATGGGGATAGTTCTCCCTCCAGATTTCAAATTTCTTTTTCTTTTCGAATACATACCAAACAACTTGTAACCAAATAATGACCTAAATTTATAAAAAATATTATAAAGTAATAAGTCATAAAAAAAGACTTTGAAATATTTTTCAAAGTCTTTGCTGTTGTACGGGCGGGGAGACTCGAACTCCCACACCTTGCGGCACTAGATCCTAAGTCTAGCGTGTCTACCAATTCCACCACGCCCGCTAAAATCTCACCGATTTGGATTGCAAATATACACAAGTTTTCTTTCTAACAAAATTTCGAAATAAAATTTTTTTAATCTTTTTTTACATTCTAAATTTGTACAAAGCTTTTACAAAAATGGAAATTACAGGAAGAATTAAGAAAGTATTTGAAACTCAAAATATTACTGCAAGTTTCAAGAAAAGAGAATTTGTTGTTACAACGCAAGAACAATATCCACAAGATATTTTAATTGAGCTTACACAAGATAAGACTGATGTGTTGAATGCTTACAAACCTGGTGATGAAGTGAAAGTTTCTATCAATATTCGTGGTCGTGAGTGGATTAATCCAGAAGGAGTAGCAAGATATTTTAATACAATCCAAGCGTGGAGAATTGAGAATATGGCGAATGCAGCTGCACAAGCACCTCAAGGTTACGATAATTTTGCACCAGCGCCTCCAGTTGATACTTTTTCTAATGGAGATGATGATGATTTACCATTCTAAGTAAAAAAACATCAATTAATACTAAACGTGTTCTTTATTGGACACGTTTTTTTAATTTTATATAAATTATACACAAAACGATATGTATTGGTTAAGTTCTGATTTAATCTTTCCTGATTACGATGAAGTGAATAGCGAGGGAATTATAGCTGTTGGAGGAGATCTTTCGCCAGAACGCCTAATTTTGGCTTATCAGAAAGGAATTTTTCCTTGGTTTAATGAAGAAGATCCAATTATTTGGTGGTTTCCACAAGATCGATTTGTTTTATTTCCAGAAAATTTACATGTTTCGAAATCGATGAAGAAAGTTTTTCGAGATCAAATATTTACGTATTCAGAAAATAAAGCGTTTCGAGAAGTGATTACAAATTGTTCGCAAGCGTATAGAAAAGATCAGGACGGAACGTGGATTACAAATGATATGATCGAAGCATATTGTACGTTACATGAAATGGGAATCGCTAAAAGTATTGAAGTTTGGCAAAACGACGAATTGGTTGGTGGTTTTTATGGAATTGATATGGGCGATGTTTTTTGTGGAGAAAGTATGTTTGCGAAAGTGAGCAATGCTTCCAAAGCTGGTTTTATACAATTTGTTGCAAAATACCACAAGAAATATAAATTGATCGATTGTCAAGTTTATACCGAACATTTAGCGAGTTTGGGTGCAATGGAAATTCCGAGTGATGTTTTTTTGGAATATTTGGAGAAATAAAAAAAAGCGAAATTCGGATTTCGAACTTCGCTTTTTCAATTTACTTCGTAAAAGTAATAGGATATTTTAAATTTTTATATTCATTTAGATCTGCATTTAACGATCCAACTAATAAACCCGCTTTTATTTTTAGCGGAACTAAGTTATCATCGTCAGAAATCCACATTGTAACCGATTCTGATTCTTTGAAAACACGACCAGATTGTACATACGGACGAATTTTGATTGCTGCAATTTTTCCGAATTTTGTTTTTAGGGTTTCACGTCCCAAAACTTTCAATCGAAATTTAAGCGTTTCGTCACCAAGAAAAATATTTTCGTTCAAATAATCTCCTGTTTTAAGAGTGGCATGATTGGCATTACGTAAGCTATAAAAAGCAGAAAGTAAATCTTGCGCATCGTACGGAATCGTTTCTGTAGTAACTTTTCCATCTCGTTTATTTTCGACTTTTGCTTTTCTATTGGCATGATCAAAATAATAAATTTGATGACGTTTGTAACTTCCTTCTACAATATTTCGAACAAATTTTGTTGGTTTCAAATCTGTTTTATCAATATACGATTCGTAATTATCATCTACCTTAAAAAAAGCACGCACAGCACCAGTAGAAGTTCCTTTTCCTATGATGTGATAATGGCTTTTTCCATTCAATGTAGCTTCTCTTACATCAATGGAAGCAAAACCTGCATTCAATCCAGAATAATGAACTCTAAATTTTAGATTTTCGCCAACTTTGTAGTTGTTTTGAGCATTTAAAGGCAATGCAAATGAAAGGACAATAAAAGTAAAAAATAAAATATATTTTTTCATTTTGAATTTTTGGTTTTGAGGTTAAGATTCAAATTGTTTGCCAAAAATAATAAAACGCCTTTATAAATTGATATAAAGGCGTTTTAATTTATGAGAATCTAATGATATTCTAATTTTCTTCTTTTAAGGAAGATATTTGATCTGCTTCAGTTGAAGTTTCAAAATCTGAAACATTGATAACCGAAACTATTTCTGGAACATATTTTTTGATGGTCATTTCAACACCAGACTTTAAGGTCATTTGGTTGACAGAACATGCTATACATGCACCTGTAAGGCGAACTTTTACAATATTATCTTCTACAGATACTAATTCGATATCGCCTCCATCTGAATTTAAGAATGGTCTAATTTCAGTTAAGGCCTTTTCAACTTCTGAATATTTTTCTTCTGGAGTCATGATCTTTTACTTTTTTTAATTTTTTGCCGAACAACCTGCCATCGTTGTAATACGAACGGCTTCTGTTGGAGGCAAAGTATTGTTACGTTCTACTAAACTTTGTACTGCGTTACGTGCAATTTCTTTGTAAACATTAGCTACAACAGTATCTTCTTGCATTGCAGCTGGACGACCAACGTCAGCAGCTTCGCGAATAGATTGTACAATTGGAATTTCGCCTAAGAAAGGAACACCAATTTGTTCTGCTAAGTTCTTTGCACCATTTTGTCCAAAGATATAATATTTGTTGTTAGGTAATTCTTCTGGTGTAAAATACGCCATATTTTCTACAATTCCTAAAACTGGAACATTAATCGCTTCCATTTGGAACATTCCAACTCCTTTTTTTGCATCTGCTAATGCAATATTTTGAGGCGTAGAAACTACAACAGCTCCTGTAATTGGAACTTGTTGAACGATAGATAAATGAATGTCACCTGTTCCTGGAGGTAAGTCGATTAATAAGAAATCTAATTCTCCCCAATGTGCATCACGAATCATTTGATTCAATGCTTTTGCAGCCATCGGTCCTCTCCAAACAATTGCTTGATCTGTATCAGCAAAGAATCCAATTGATAATAATTTAATTCCGTAAGCTTCTACTGGTTTTATTTTCGTTTTTCCATTAACTTCTACAGAATATGGACGAGCATCTTGACAATCGAACATAATTGGCATAGAAGGTCCGTAGATATCAGCATCTAATAAACCTACCTTGAATCCCATGTTTGCTAAACTTATTGCTAAGTTTGATGAAACAGTAGATTTACCAACACCACCTTTACCTGATGCTACAGCGATAATATTTTTAACACCTGGCAATTCAGAACCTTTGATTTCGTTCGGATTTTTTTCTTCAACTTCAACAGAAATGTTAAGTTTAAGATTTGACTCAGGTAAATTTTCTTTAAATGCATTTTTCAACGCAATTTCCAAACGCTTGCGTTCGTGCATTGCAGGCGAAGGAGAAACAATATCCAATATAATATCATTTCCCATCACTTGAGCGTTACGCATCCAATTGCGAATACCTAATTCTTCTAATACTTGATATATTTGATCTCTTGTGTAAGCCATCTTTTAATTTTAATGAGACAAAATTACGAAGAATCAAAGACTTTAAATAATCTAAAAACGTGATTTTAATTGTTTTGCTTTATAATTTGATAAATAGACTTAATTTGATGTATATTTAAACTTTAAATCTGACTATGGAAGAGCATATTATTTATCTGACGAATATAAGAAAACAGATTATTGATGAGCTTGAACAACACTCTCTGAAACAACTACTTTATATACCTGTTGGCTATAAAAACAATTTGTTTTGGAATGCGGCTCACGTTTTGGCAACACAGCAATTGATCCATTATTATTTAACCGATAATAGGATGTTGGTCGATATTCAGTTTATTCAGAAGTATAAAAAAGGAACAATCGGAAATACGGAAGTAACGGAAGAAGATGTGACAGAATTGAAGGAAATGTTGGAAAGTACACCAATGCAGATGTTCAAGGATTATCGTTCGGAAAAACTATCGTATTATCGATCATATAAAACAAGTTTTGGTATGACGTTAGAATCGATTGAAGATGCAATTTTGTACAACAATATTCACGAAGCAATGCATTTGGGCTATATGATGGCGATGAAAAAGAATATTCCTTTTTAAAATCAAAAAGAGAATAAAATTTAAAAATTTAGATGTTAACATACAGAGATGCTAAACGAAGCGATTTAGAAAAAATAACAGAAATTTATAATTCTACAATAGCTTCGCGATTAGTAACTGCCGATACAGAACCAGTTTCAGTTGAAAGTAAAGCAAAATGGTTCGAAGAACATTCACCTGAAAAAAGACCACTTTGGGTTGTAGAAAATGAATTGAAAGACATTGTAGGTTGGGTAAGTTTTCAATCTTTTTATGGAAGACCAGCTTATGATGCAACTGTAGAAATTAGCATTTATTTAGATGCTATGCAACGTGGAAAAGGTTTAGGAAAACAAGTGTTGGAATATAGCATTACGAAAGCAGCAGAATTTGGAATTAAAACGATTTTAGGTTTTATTTTTTCGCATAATGAACCAAGTTTAAAACTATTCAAACATTTTGGTTTCGAAGATTGGGGAAATTATCCCAATATTGCAATTTTAGACGGAATAGAAAGAAGTTTAACTATTTTAGGAAAACGAATCGCATAAAAAACCCTCACTTCATTTGAAGTGAGGGTTTTTTGTTTATCAGATAAATTTTATTTACCAATACTCCAAATCAGTGCTTTTTCTTTAGTTGCTCTGTAAATTGTAGCATGTTCTTCTTTCGGTTCTGGAGAATAATTCCATTTTAGGTTTGGAAGTTTTTCTTGTGTTAAAATATTCTTCAAATCATCTGTATAAGGCAAAATATCACTTGCTCCAGATCCTGCAAACCATAACTTTTTTGGAGTTAAAGGAAATTTAGCTAAATCATTTTTTGCATTTAATAGCATTTTGTGATCGTTCCACCAAAGTGAAGGATCAATTGCAATATAATAATCAAACATATCTGGTTGTTTCAGAAAAGTTTCCATGATAAATAATCCAGCCAACGATTCGCCAATAATTCCTTTTTGGGATTGAGTGCGATACTTTTTCGTGATTTCAGGAAATAATTCATCCTTGATAAAACTTCTAAATTCATTCGAACCTCCCACAACATCGGCTATTTTTTTATCTTCTTCGTTTTCGGTTGGCGGACTCAAATCTTTGCGACGTTGTATGTTTTCTATTCCAACTAAAATAACCGGTTTTATTTTTTTCGAAGTAATTAAGCTATCCAATGTGTTTGCAATATGTGGAAAATCCTCTTTTGTTCCGCCATCTGGCATATACAAAACGGATAATGAATCCTGAGAAGTTGAATATTCTTTTGGAACCCAAACATTAATAATTCGTTTTTCATTTAGAATTTTAGAATCAATTGTAAATGTTTCGTGTTTCGGAATAGGATCGTCATAAACAACGGGATTAGAGTTTTTGCAGGATGTCAAAAAACTAATAGAGATTACAACTAATAAGTAGTTAAAAATCGATTTCATATATTTCATATTAAAGTGTTTTATCAAATATACAAAAATCATAAAGAGTTGATTTTCTATTTAATAAAAAAGACCACTAAAAAATTAGTAGTCTTTTTCAAATTATTTTCTAAAGAGTTTTTAATACTCTAAAAATCTCACTTTATCTTCGATTGGTTGACGAACAGCTTCTGGAGAATCTCCTTCAATTTTTCCCATATAGAAAACACCAACACATTTTTCGCCTTCTTCCATAGTTGTAAACTCATCAACATTGGCGATAATGTTTGCTGGAGAAGACCAATATGCACCAATCTTTAGCGCACTTGCCATTAACCACATATTCTGAACAGCCATAGAAGTTGCAGCTAATTCTTCCCATTCAGGATTTTTTTCTGTGTTGATAAAATTGATTAATACAATTTTATTCGACTTATCACATTTCTCAATTAATGCATTTATTTTTCTGTCGCTCAATTGATCTGTTGGCGTTCCTTGCACATAAACACGCTTTACGTATTCGCGGAAACGGTCTTTTGCAGGTCCTTCTAAAACAACAAAACGCCAAGGTTCTGTTTTTTTATGAGATGGCGCCCAATTTGCTGCCTCAAAAATTTGATTCAATTCTTCGCGCGTAATTTCTTCTTGATTGTATTGCGGAGGAAATATAGAGCGTCTATTTTTTATGATTGATAATAAATCGTTTGCATTCATGTTGTAACAATTATTAATTTTATTCTACTAATCAAGCAAATTTACATTAATTTCAATTAAACCAACGTTAAGATGAAAACATTAGATTACAACAAAATTGAGTATTACAAAAACAATAAATTCCAATTTGATATCGGAAAATATTTCAATCAATCATTAGAACTTTTCCAAAATAATTGGCAGCCATTTGTTATTTATGCTCTTGTTGCAGCTATTGTTTATATGTTTACTTCCTTCACTATAATCGGATTGCTTTTTGTGATGTATCCACTTATAATGGGATTTATGATTGGAGCAGAACGTGCCGAAAACAAAATGTCATTAGAACTAGGTGACTTTTTTGGAGGTTTCAAAAATATAGGAAGCTATTTCCTTTTAACACTTATCGTAATGGGAGTTGCAATAGTTGTAATGTTACCATACATTATTTTTTCTTTTTTACCACTTATGTTTAATGATCCCGAAAATGTAAACTCAGCATTAATGATTGGTTCATCGCTTTTTGGTATGTTATACATCTTAGTGGCGACAGTATTTTTATTGTTCTTACAAGCGTGTATTTATCTGGCTCCGTATCTTATTCATTATGGAAATATGAGCGCTATTGACGCAATGAAAACTTCTTATGCAATCGTAAAAAAGAATTTTTGGTGGATGGTTCTAATAGCTATTGTTGTTAGTCTGGTTGCTTCAATAGGAGCTATTGCTTGTTATGTGGGTGTGTTAGCAACTTATCCAATTGGCTATATGATGGTTTATTTTATGTTAAAAGATATGATTTTGACAGATGATGAAAAAACAGAAATTGATCTACTTGGTACAAACCAAGAATAATATTAATTTTATCGAATGTTAGCAAAGCATTCGATTTTTACGAAAATGAATGAATTGGGAGCTGCAAAAGTTCCCTTTTTTTTTATGATCGATTTTTTGAAAGAAAATGGAGAAGTAATTCCGTTAAATGAATTACCTGATGAGATAAAATTTGAAATAGATTCGCCAAAAAAAGAATCTTTTCAGAAAGATTTTAAATTCAATAAATTCCCGATTTCCTTTGACGAATATTTGCCAAAATTCAATTATGTTCACGATAATCTTTTGTTTGGAAATTCATATTTAACGAATTTAACGCTTCCAACAAAAATTGAAACTGATTTGTCTTTGAATGAAATTTTTCAGTTTTCTGAAGCAAAATATAAATTGAAATATAAAGACGAATTTGTTTGTTTTTCTCCCGAACGTTTTGTGAAAATTGAAGATCAAAAAATCTTTTCAAATCCAATGAAAGGAACCATTGATGCTTCGATTCCAAATGCAAAACAACTCATTTTGAATGATGAAAAAGAAGCTGCCGAACATGCTACAATTGTCGATTTAATTAGAAATGATTTGAGTCTTGTTTCAGAAAATGTTGAGGTAACAAATTATCGCTACATGGATGAGGTGAAGACAAATGATGCAACACTTTTGCAAGTAAGTTCTGAGATAAAAGGTGATTTGAATGATGATTATTACCAAAACTTAGGAACGATTTTCGATAAACTTTTACCTGCTGGTTCTATTTGCGGTGCGCCCAAAAAGAAAACCGTTGAAATTATTTTAGAAGCCGAGAAGTATCATCGAAATTTTTATACAGGAGTTTTTGGTGTTTTTGATGGCGAAAATCTTGATAGTGCTGTGATGATTCGTTTCATCGAAAATAATCAAGGTGAATTATTTTTCAAGAGTGGAGGAGGAGTAACAGCAAAAAGTAAGGCAAAAGCAGAGTACGAAGAATTAATACAAAAAGTATATGTTCCAATTTATTGAATCGATTTGTTGTGTAAACAAACAACTTCGAAATTTAGAATTTCATCAAGCGAGATTTGATCGAACAAGAAATGATAATTTTACTGAAATCAATCCGATTTTATTAGACGAAATTATTAAGTTTCCAACAGATTTAACGGTTGAAAAATATAAAGTTAAAATTGTATATGATCGAGAAATTCAATCGGTAGAATTTCAACCGTATCAAATCAAACCAATTGAAAGTATTCAACTTTTTGAAATCGAAAATAAAATTGATTATTCATACAAATATTTAGATCGTTGGTTTTTTGATGAATATTTAAAAGAATCAAAAACAGATGATTTGGTCTTGGTGAAATCAAATTATATTACCGATTGTATTTATTCGAATATTGTTTTTTTTGACGGTTCTCAATGGATCACGCCACGAACTTTTCTATTGAAAGGAACAATGCGAGAAGTTTTGTTACAATCAAGCGAGATCATTCAGAAAAATATAAAAGTTTCAGATTTAGTTAATTTTAAATCATTCAAACGAATCAATGCGATGATGAATTTAGACGAAAGCCAAGAATTGGATATTTCGTTGTTAATTCAATAACTCTATAAAATTGATAGAGTATTAATTGCATTTTCATTTTTTAACATTACCTTTGCATAACTTATCAAGAAAGGTGGAGGGATTGGCCCTGTGAAACCTTAGCAACCAGATGACTTATAATCTAAGGTGCTAAATCCAACCTATTAGAGGGAAAGATGAGTAAAAGTATTTCACTTTAATCTGTTGGTTTCTTGAAAGTTTTATGAAAATTAAAAATGAAAAGAAACAAATTTTTACTTGCTTCATTCGCATTTATTTGCGCAGCTACACTTTTCGCTCAAGAAGTTGAAAAGGAGGAAACAAACCTTAACGAAGTTATTTTAATTGGTGGTCGTACATCAGAAAGAACGGTGGTTAATTCGTCTGTTCCTGTCGATATTATTGATGTTGAGAAATTAAAAACGTCTTCTCCTCAATTGAGTGTGAATGATATTTTGAATGTGGTTATTCCTTCTTTTAATTCTGTTCGTCAATCATCTGCAGATGGAACGGAGCATATCGATCCTGTAACATTGCGTGGAATGGGACCAGATCAGGTTTTGGTTTTGATTAATGGAAAACGTCGTCACACAACTTCCTTAGTGAATTATCAAAATACAGTAGGAAATGGTTCTGTTGGAACAGATTTAGGCGCAATTCCGATTTCTGCAATTGATAAAATTGAAGTTTTACGTGATGGTGCGGCTGCGCAATATGGTTCTGATGCGATTTCGGGAGTTGTAAATATTGTTTTGAAATCTAAACCAGGTGGAGACGCTTCTTTGACGTATGGTCAGACCTCTCGAAATGATGGAGAAACGTATAATTTTAACGGAAGTTATGCAACGAAATTAGGACAATCAGGCTCAATTGTTTTTTCGGCAGTTGTAAGTGAGCGTAAGAAAACAAATCGTTCAAAAGATCATAATTTAGATATTTTTGGAGATAATTTTGCATACGATTTTGCAGATGATCCAGATGCAGCAAGAGCTGCAGATGACGCTAAAATTGCTTCTTTAGGACTTACGAGAAAAGATTTTAGATTTCAAATTGGAGATGCGGCAATCAAAAATCAACAATTTTTTATAAATGCTGAAACGGCGATTAATGATCGATTAGATTTTTATTCATTTGGAGGCGTTTCGTTGCGCCAAGGTAATGGATTTGGTTTTAGAAGATTACCAAGCGAATTGTCGGAAGATGCGTTAAAAATTTATCCAAATGGTTTTCAAGCAACGTTAAAATCTAATATAAATGATTATTCAAATTCGACAGGATTGCGTTATTCATATGATGGATGGAAAGTTGACTTGAGCAATACTTTTGGTTTAAATTCATTCAAATATGATTTAGAAAATTCAATTAATCAATCTTTGGGCTTAAATTCTCCAACCGATTTTTACGCAGGGAAACATCAATTTTTGCAAAATACAGTCAATTTAGATTTTTCAAAACGAATCAACCAAAATGTTAGTTTAGCGTTTGGTGGAGAATATCGTTTTGAACAATATAAAATAGAAGCTGGAGATGAAGCTTCTTACGCAGGTTCTGGATCTGAATCTTTTGTAGGATTTTCTCAATTAAATGCTGTAAAAGGTGATCGTCACTCAGTTGCGGTTTATGTAGATGGAGAATTGAAATTTGGAGATTTTATGGCTGATTTAGCTGGACGATTTGAAAATTACTCAGATTTTGGAAGTACAGTCAACGGAAAATTAGCGATGCGATATGAATACGCAAAAGGATATTCGGTTCGTGGAGCGATTTCGACAGGATTTAGAGCACCTTCTTTACAACAAAAATATTTCAGTAATTCGTATACCGATTTATTCTTGAATGATAATGGAGATCAAGTTTTGGTTACAAAAGGAATTATCCAAAATGAGTCTGAATTGTCGAGAGAAATTGGTTTGGATAAATTGAAAGAAGAAAAATCAATCAATGCAAGTTTAGGTTTAACATTTCGTCCGACTTCAAAATTATTCATCACATTGGATGGATATTTTATAAAAGTTGATGACCGAATTGTCTTAACTTCTGATATCACAGATCCTGCTTTAGAAAAATATAATGTAGCGACAGCGCGTATTTTTACGAATGCAATTGATACAGAAACCAAAGGTTTGGATTTAGTGATTTCCTATGATACACGTTTAGGTCGAGGAAAATTGAATGCAAGTTTATCAGGAAATATCAATGAAACAAAGATTGTCGGTTATCATTTTCCAACAGCTTTAACAATTCCAACGGAAGAATTTTTTGGCCCTGATCAAGTCAATATTATCGAATCATTAAGTCCAAAAACAAAAGCAACTTTAGGATTGAATTATGCAATTTCTGGATTCAATTTTATGGTGCGTAACACGTATTTCGGAAAAGTGACAAAAGATGGATATCCTTGGGGAAGTATCCAAGAACACACGGGAAAAGTGGTGACGGATGCTTCAATTGGTTATGATATTACAAAGAATTTCAACTTTACAATTGGTGCAAATAATTTGTTTGATGTTTTCCCAGACAAGCAAGTTTACGAGAATTCTTATTATGGAGTTTTTCCGTATGCGCCAGTTCAAATGGGGATGACAGGAGCGTATTATTTTGCGCGTGCAAGTTTTAAATTTTAATCAATAATAAAATATTCTAAGTGTCAATTTTAATGTAAATTCAAACATTCAATTGACACTTTTTTTGTGTATGGCACATTCAAAAATTGGTTGGAAAACCGCAACAGCTTTAGTGATTTCGAATATGATCGGAACAGGTGTTTTTACCAGTTTGGGTTATCAAATTTCTGATTTAAAAAATACAACTTCTATCTTATTATTGTGGGCAATAGGAGGATTGTTAGCGTTGATTGGCGCATTTATTTATTCGGAGTTAGCTTCAAAATTTAAACAATCAGGAGGAGATTATATTTACTTATCTCGCACATTTCATCCTGTTTTTGGTTATTTATCAAGTTGGATTTCTTTATTCGTTGGTTTCTCAGCGCCGATTTCTTTAGCGGCCTTGGCAATGGGGAAATACTTGAATGTTTTCGGGTTTGATTTAGGAAAAGAATTTGCAATAGCCATGATTTTGATAGTCGCAGTTTTTCAATCATTCAGTCTAAATTTGAGTAGTAAATTTCAGAATATTTTTACTATTCTAAAAGTTGTATTTATTGTTGTTTTAATTGCTTTAGGTTTTTATTTTGCTTCAGCAATTGAGCCAAATGCGGTAGTTTTTGATACGACTTGGAAAAATGAATTGTTACTTCCAGCATTTGCGACTTCTTTGGTTTATGTCACTTTCGCATATACAGGTTGGAATTCGGCTTCATATATCGTAGAAGAAATTGAACAACTAAAACGAAACTTACCAAAAGCATTATTTATAGGCGTTATTTTTGTAACGATTTCTTATGTTTTGCTAAATTATGTTTTCTTAAAACATGCATCATCAGTAGCTTTGGCTGGACAAGAAAATGTGGCGAATATTTCGTTCGGCAATATACTTGGAAATAATGTGAAATGGGTGAGTTGTTTTATTGCTTTGCAATTGATTGCGACGATTAGCGGTTATTTATGGATTGGTTCTCGCTTGACGCAAGCCACAGCGCGCGAAAATAAATTGTGGAATTTTATGGCGAAAGAGAACAAAAATAGAATTCCGGTTCGTGCAATTTGGGTGCATTCAGCAATTAGTATTTTGCTTATTTTTTCAGGAGATTTTGAAGTAATTTTTACCTATACATCGTTTGTTTTACAAATTTTAGCAACATTAGCAGTTTGTACAGCGTTCTTTATCAAACAAGATCAATTAACCATTATCAAAAGTAAATTCTTTTATGTTTTACCTGCGATATTTTTAGCATTTAGTTTATACATCTGTTATTTCGTTTTGATGCAAAAACCAAAAGAAAGTTTATTTGGTTTAGGTATTATTGCATTAGGAATTGTATTATTCTATTTTGATAAAAGAATTGAGAAAGAGAATTAATCACAAAACCCACTCAAATTTGAGTGGGTTTTTATTTTTTAATCTTTTATTCCGTTAAAAATATATTGTAAAATAGGGTTGATTTCTGGATTTTCAAGATGTTTTTTGAAAATTTTGGTATGATATTTTGGTTTATTAATCATTTTACGCTCAACTAATTCGTCAATTGTATCAATGTATTCAACTGAAGTTTTTCCAATCAATAAATTATCCAAAGAACGTCCTTGATCAACATAATTCAAAATCGTTTTCAAACCTTTCAAGTAAAGTGCATCTTTTGTAAAACCACCACCACGATAAACGCGAGTTGTCAGATAAAATGCATCTTCTGGTTTCATTTTGTATTCTTCCATCAAAACCATAAACGTTTCATTGAACGATTTTCCGCTTGTTAACATATGAACTGCCATAACGCGTAAACCAAGTTCTCTTAGTCGGCTATGATTAATAGAATCAGAATAATATTCACTTAAAATCGCTAAACCTTCTTGCGTTAATGTATTTACAGGTAAACCAATACTAAAGATTTTTAATGGTTGATCCAACGCGTTCATCGTTGTCACCATGTGAACTCCAATTTCGTGCTCAATTAAACCATTTGTAAAACGTTTATCAAACTTAACGCCACGTTTAATCACAACTTTTCTCTTGCTATTGATTACAAGTGCTTTTGATGCGATATCATCCGAAACTTCGATGTCAAATTTGAAACCATAATCATTCGTAGCATTTCTAAAAAGATTAACCACTTCTTCCTCTGTATAATTTCCTTGTTTATCCATTCTAAATTCAGGACAATAAAGGATAAAGTTCGCATTTTCGATATCTTTTTTAGATGGTTCGCCAAAATAACGCAACGAATTGTATAAAAATTTATCCGTACCAAGATTGGCTAATAAATCGACCTTATCAAAATAAGCGTTAATCGTGTTAACATACATATTTTGAATACTAATATCATTGATTTTTTCGACTTTAATATTCGATAATTTTCGTTTAAATTCAAATGGATCAATGTTAAGCGGATTGTACTTAAATTGTGGTTCGTATGTATATTTTGAAGCTAAGAATTTCTTCTTTTCAAATTCTAAATTAATCGGATTGATAACACTTAACAATTCAAAATTCTGAACCAATTGATACAATTGTTTATCAATTTTAACCAAGTCAGATTCTAATTCATTGTGCAAAATATTTACTTGCTTAGAACCTACTTTGTACGTCGTTTCTGTTTTTACAAACTCATAAGCATGGTTAAGAATTGCCGATTTGAAACCTTCTTTTATTTGGTTAATAATCTCCGGAAAAGATTCTCCAGTTAATTCATCACAATAAATTTTCGAAACTTCTGTCGCTAAAACCAACGTATTTTTGAATCGATTTGTAACAAATTCTAACAAATATCCTCGTCCATAAAATACATCGTTAATCGCCGAATAATTGTGAATATTTTCTAACTCAATATTTGCCAATTCATCGCGCCAACTTTCTACATAATTTCCGTAACGTTCGTTATCAACTCGTTCCGCACCAATGTTGAACACAGGAACCGGACGATCCCAGCGTTTCCAATTGTACGAATGAATATCATAAACCAAGCATGACTTAAATTTAGTTTCAAGCTTGTTGATTAAAGCTTCTAAAACTTCATAAAAAGCGTGATGTTTTGCAATACTTTTTTGTTTTTGAGAAACCGACAAAGGCTCTTTCCAAACCTGTTTTCCCCAAGCTTCTTCGTACACAGCAGTTTCTGGACCACGATTTAGATCGTATTCAAATCGAGAATCACAACCTTGAATTAAGATTGGAAAAGTTTCTACAAACTCAGCAGTATGCGGATCTTCCTCGTACCAACGTTCATAATTGCTTAATAAACATTTTTCGCGAATATCTTCGCGCATTTGTCCACCATCATGAATGGCAGCACAAACGTAAGGAATGTATTCGTCGATTTTTATTTTGAATGATTCGTCTTCTGCATAAGCTTCAAATACAATTTCGTTCTCAATATTCTCTAAAATTTGCTGTATACTTATGGATTTCATGCTTTAAATTCTTTATATTTCTCCAATAACATCGACACGATTTGTTTCTGAATTTTGTTGTTATTGTTTACATTATTGTGAGGAACAATTCCTCCAGGACTTACTACATTTAGCTCAACCATTTTTCCGTTAATCAAATCGATACCACAAAAATAAATTCCATCTTCATTTAATTGTTTTCCTATTTTACGGCATAAATCTAACTCATGTTCACTCATATCATGTCTAATCGCAGAACCACCAGCCGAAATATTAGAACGGTGGTCACCTTCTGCAGGAACACGCATAATTGCACCAATCGGTTCACCATTAATCACAATGGCGCGAACATCACCTTTTTCTGCACCTTCTATATAATTTTGACAAATAATAGGCTGAGAATATCCGGTATGATTGATATAAAAATCGCAAATCGAGCTTAAGTTACCAATATTTTTTCGTTCGAAAAGTATAACACCTTTACCACCCATTCCGTCTAAAGGTTTGATGATAAATTTCTCGAAATTATTTTCTTCTACAAACGATTTTATCAAATCAATATCTTTTGTAATAAGTGTTTGAGGAACAATTGTTTCTAGACCATCATCAAAAGATGCGGCGTATATTTTATTATTTGCTTTACGTAATCCCGAAATTTTATTCACGAAGAAAACTTTATCTTCGATTAATTCTAACATATTCAACAAAAGCGGATCAATTGGTGGATCGGCTCTCATAAAAATTATGTCAAATTCGGTCAAATCTTTTATACTACTTTCAAATTTCATGGTGTGATAAAATTCAACACAATCATTTGTTTCTGTAGTTATCATCTTTTTGCAGTTTCCTACAACTTTGCCTTTGGCAATAGAGATATCTTTTTTTGTTAAATAGGATACTTCAAATCCACGATCTACGCATTCTTTAATAATTCGCATAGTGGTGTCTTTTCCTGGTTCAACCTTGTCCCAAGGATACATTACGAAGCATATTTTCATATAAATAAAAAGGGTATTAAAATCAATGCAATAATAACTAAAAGTTTGATACAAAAAATGATCTATAAAAAATTATAGAATATTTATTTTTATTCTATGAAAGATATTGATTTCTAATGATTAATAAAAGAAAATGGTGATTGATTTTTTAATTTCAATCACCATTTGGTTGGTAAACTATAAACTATTTATTTCTTAAACGATCAATTGTTTCTTGAACTTTAGGATCATCAGCTTTCACACTGTAATAATCTGCAATTTTTCCATTTTGATCAAGAACCAAATATCTTGGTATCCAATTTAAATCAATCCCTGTGCCAAAATTGCCTTTCCAGTTGTTTCCTAAGTAAAAGTGTTGACCTTCAATCTGATATTTTTTAATACCATTTTTCCAAGCTTCCTCATTCTTGTCCATTGAAAGGTAAACAAAGGTTACGTCAGGATTTTTTTCGTGCAAAGATTTCAAAGCTGGCATGTTTTTGATACAATCTCCACACCAAGTTGCCCATAAATCCAACAAGACAATTTTTCCTTTATAGTTCGAAAAAACTTTTTCGATGGTTGCCGAATTTCCTTCTAAATCAACTACGCTATCTTGCAAAGCTGTTGCGGGAAATTCAGTTTTCATTACTGACGGAATTTTTTGCGAAAATGCATTAATTCCGACAAATAATATTAAAACGCTAATTATTTTTCTCATGATAATTTTTTATCGATTTCATGTATTTACAAAATCTATACCAATTCAGTAGACTTTAAAGCAAAGGTAAATATTTATTTCTAATCATTGCAAAAAGATGTAATTTTGTTTCATGCAAAAATATCTGATTATTGGGCTTGGTAATATTGGTGCTCAATACGAAAATACTCGTCATAATATTGGTTTCAAGGTTGTTGAAGAAGTTGCTAAAAAAGTTGATGCTAAATTTTCACCATCAAATTTTGGTGAAGTAGCACAGTTTAAATATAAAGCGCGTCCAGTTACGTTGTTAAAACCAAATACATACATGAATTTGAGTGGGGATGCGGTTCGTTTTTGGATGAAAAAAGAAAATATTTCGCTAGAAAATATTTTTGTCATTACAGATGATTTGAACTTGCCTTTCGGAACAATTCGTATGCGTGGAAAAGGTAGCGATGGAGGACACAATGGTTTGAAGGATATTCAGAATAAAGTTGGCGGACAAAATTATGCGCGATTACGCTTTGGTGTAGGAAACGAGTTTTCGGAAGGAAAACAAGTGGATTATGTGTTAGGCGATTGGTCGGCAGAAGAAAATGAAAAAATGAATGAACGATTAAATTTGGCTGCTGATGCAGTTTTGTCGTTTATTTTTCAAGGATTAGGTAATACAATGAATCAATATAATGGTAAATAAAATTTTAGGAGTTGCAATGATTGCAGGAACACTTTTTTTAGGTTCTTGTGCAAGCAATTCGTCAAGCTCAGAAGGAAAAGAAGCGAAAATAGAAGAAATAACTTCGACATTAGACAATGTAAATGAAATTAATTTCAAGAGTAATAAGAATGTTTTGTTAGACGTTCGTACACCTGAAGAGTTTGCTGAAGGTCATGTTCCTGGAGCGGTAAATATAGACGTGAAAAATCCAAATTTCGAAGAAGAAATTCAGAAATTAGATACAAAAAAGAATTATTTCATTTATTGCAAATCTGGTGTTAGAGCAAAATTAGCAACAGAAAAAATGCAAGAAAAAGGTTTCAAAAATGCGAAGAATTTCAAAGATGGAATGTCAACGTACAAAGGAACTGTAACAAAATAATGGAAGGATTTCGTCCCGAAATATTAAAAGAAATTGTCACAACTAAAATGCCTTTCGGTAAATACGAAGGGCGATTGTTGTGCGATTTACCTGTTTCTTATTTGGAATGGTTTGTTGGTAAAGGTGGTTTTCCGAAAGGGAAATTAGGAATTCTTTTATCCACTGTTTATGAAATAAAATTAAATGGATTAGAAGATATTATCTACGAATTGAAACGTCAATTTGGTTAAACTTCCCATTCATAAAAATTTGCATCATCACGCAATTGAAATCCAGCACTTGGATATAATGAATTTCCAATATCATTCGTAACACTTGTTTCTAACAACATTGCACAAGCATCTGTTTTGCGACACAGATTTTTTGCTTCTTCTATCAATTCTCTTGAAAAACCTTGTCCGCGAAATTCTGGTGAAACAAATAAATCATTCAAAATCCAGAAACGTTTCATTCGAGTAGATGAAAATGAAGGAAATAATTGTACGAAACCAACTGCTTTTTCGTCTTTATTATAGGCTAAAAAGATAACCGATTCGTCATTTACAATTCTTGCTTCTAGAAATTTTTCCGCTGCTTTTACATCAGATTCCTTATCATAAAATTGACGATACGCATCAAATAAATGAACTAATTCTTCTAAATTATTTATAGTAGCTTGTTTTGTCATGGTGTTGAATTAAATTATTGTTGGAGTCAAAAATTATTGCATTTATTTTGAAGACTTTTTTATTTCCAAAATCAAAAATATAGAAGTAAGATCCCATCTCAGCACTAATAAAAGAATCTTGTAAAGATTGCAAATATTCAATATTCCCATTTAAATAATTTTCTAATATGAAGTCAAATTCTTTGAAATTTGTTAATTCAATATTAGAAGTTTCAAATTTTTTTCGATTATATTTTTCTGTTTTAATGTATGTTTTTTCTTTTGTTGAATAATTATAGGTAAGACTTTTAAATCCATTTACCTTTTTTTTAACTACATTATTATAAAATGAACGAATATAAATTATATTTTGATATTTACTTGATGCGTTTTTTTCAAATGAATTTGTATTGAGTTTATAAAAATTATAATATAATTTATCTTGAGTTTGACAAGATGATAAAAATATGAGTAATAAAATCGAAATGAATTTAGACATATAGTTTTATACCAAATTACTAAAATTAATCCAAATCATAATCTTCAAATTTCCAAATTAAAATCATCCATACAAATTACTTCCATCCAAATATTCCCAAACTTTTGGAGGTAACATAGGTTTTATATTTTTTTCATCTTTTATTGCATTTCGAATAAATGTAGAAGAAATTTCCATCAAAGGCGCTTCAACCATTTCTACATTATCCAAATTTTCTTTTTGCGAATAACCAGGACGCGGATAAACATACAATTGATAATCGCGCATTAAAATCTCAGCGTTTTTCCATTTCGAAATTCCATCCAAATTATCAGAACCCATAATCAACGCAAAGTCATGCTCAGGAAATTTTTCGTTCAGATGAATTAAGGTATCAATCGTGTAAGAAGGTTTCGGTAACGTAAATTCGATGTTAGAAGCACGAAGATTAGGATAATCTTTAATCGCTAATTCTACCATTTCTAATCGATCATATTCATTTGCTAAAGAACTTTTTTTCTTCAATGGATTTTGAGGCGAAACCACAAACCAAACCTGATCTAAATCGGTGAATTGTTGAAAATGATTGGCAATAATTAAATGTCCGACATGAATAGGATTGAATGATCCAAAATATAAACCGACCTTCATAAAATTGATTTTTTAGAAAAACAAAAATACGATAATTGTAGAATAAAAAAATCCAGCCGGAGCTGGATTATATGTTTAGAATTTTACTAATTCTTTATATAGTTTGTGCGTTGGAAGTCCCATTACATTGAAATAACTTCCATTCATATTCTCCACACCAATGTAACCAATCCATTCCTGAACTCCATAAGCGCCCGCTTTATCGAAAGGTTTGTAATTATCAATGTAGAAATAAATTTCTTCATCTGTTAAATCTGCGAAAGTAACTTGCGTTTCGTCTGAAAAAGTAACTTCTTTTTCTAAAGAACGAATTGTAACTGATGTATAAACAGAATGTGTTTTTCCGCTTAATTTTTTAATCATTTCGTACGCTTCTTCTCTATTCGAAGCTTTTTCTAACGAATCATCATCCACCCAAACAGTTGTATCCGACGTAATAATCAAATCATTTGGTTGAATATCTGTATAAGCTTTTGCTTTTTTAGCGGAAAGATATTCGGTGATTTGTTCTTTCTTGAATTCGTTGCGATCAAATGTTTCGTCAATATCCAATGAAATTGTCGAAAATTGCAATCCTAATCCAGCTAAAAGTTCTTTTCTTCTTGGCGATTGTGATGCCAAAATGATATTGGTATCTTTTAGTTTTTCTGTTAATAACATTTCAAATTCTTTTATACAGAAGCAATTTCTTC
Organism: Empedobacter sp. UBA5528; assembly: GCF_002426075.1. Taxonomy (NCBI): domain Bacteria; kingdom Pseudomonadati; phylum Bacteroidota; class Flavobacteriia; order Flavobacteriales; family Weeksellaceae; genus Empedobacter; species Empedobacter sp. UBA5528. Next base: position 48,009 of record NZ_DINY01000005.1, read on the forward strand.
TGCATTATACCACTTGTTTTGAACTTTCAAAATTTGTTCTAATAAATCGCGAACGCAACCTTTCCCTCCATTTTCTGGCGAAATATATTCTGAAGCTTTGCGTACATCCATACAAGCATCGTTAGGACAAGCTGATAATCCAACTAAATTCATCACAGCTAAATCTGGATAATCATCGCCCATATAAGCAATTTCATCAGGATCTAATCCATAAGAAAAAAGTAAATCTTCGAAAGCTTCTACTTTATCACGTTTGTTTACATAAATATCAGTTAAGCCTAAATATTTTAAACGATTTACAACAGCTTCATCTCTTCCGCCTGTAATCACCGCAATACGAATTCCTTGTTTGATGGCTAATTGCATCGCATAACCATCACGCGTATTCATTGTTCTCACCATTTCGCCAGTTGGTAATAAAATTAAATTTCCATCTGTCAAAACTCCATCTACATCTAAAATAACGGTTTTAATGTTATTTAGTTTTTCTTTATAACTTATCATTTTTCGTAAACTCGTTTGATTGAATCTGTCAATATTTGGTAAATCTGTAATAATCTCGAATCATCTTGTAAGGCCTCTAAATGACGATCAATAATGACTTGATCTCCACGTTTTGCTGGACCAGTTTGCGCATCTTTAGGACTCATTTCGATCACTTTATTTGCTGTTTCTTGTATAAGAGGCAACAAAACATCGAACGGAACATTGTTTTGTTCACAAATATTTCCAGCGATATAATATAAATGATTGACAAAATTATTTGCCCAAACACCTGTCATATGAACTTGCATTCTACTTGCAAAATTTAGTTTGTGAACTTCGTTTGAAATACGATTTCCTAATTCATTCAATTTTTTCAAATCTTCAGGATTTTCTGCTTCGATGAAAAATGGAATATTATCATAACGCATTGTTCTTTCTTTCGAAAAAGTTTGCAATGGATAAAAAACGCCTTTTCGGTAATCGCCTTTCAGAACAGACATAGGAGACGATCCAGAAGTATGAACAACCAAAACATCATCATACGGAATATAATGAGAGAATTCTTCGATTCCAGAATCGGCACTTGCAATAATATAAATGTCTGCTTTTTCTATTTCAGAAATTTTATCAGTATACGAAATTCTATTTGCTTCTCCGATTTCTCTAGCATGTTCTAATGTTCTATTGAAAATTTGTCGAACATTGCAAGTGTTTTCGATTAATGCACGAGTTAAGTGAAACGCAACATTTCCTGCACCTAATATGACAATTGAACTCAATGTTTTAGCAATTTTTTGATTAATATTAATTGAATGATAAATGTAAGTTTTTCAGCCGAGGAAAAAAATTTTAAAAAAAAATTAAAAATTCTTGTAACATTTTTGAAGTTGTTGCGTCTTATTAATAAAATCATCCAACAATTGGGTTTACCTATTATGTAAAACATAGTACTTTAAAATTTAAAAAAAAGTTTAAAAATTTTGTAACAAAACATTTTTTAAAACGTCTAATTAGGAAAAAGTACGGACAACTCTTACTATGTATTATGTAAAACATAGTACTGTTAAAAAATATTAACTATGAAATTAAACAAATTTACTTTAGCTATTCTTTTCTCCGTTTGCTCTATTTACGGATTCTCGCAGGAACAACATCCTGTGAAAGGAAAGATTGAAAATGCAAAAAATGAAGCGGTTGGTATGGCTGCGATTCAGATTTATAAAGCAGATTCAAAAGAATTATTCGATGAAGTGTATGCGAACGCAGACGGAACATTCGAGATTCCAGATTTAGAAGACGGAAGTTATCGTTTGGTGATTACAGAATTTGGTTATCAACAATCTGTAACAACTGCAGAAGTAAAAGGAGGTGAGTTAAATTTAGGTAACATCATTTTAGAAACTGCTAAAACTGAAACTGTAGAATTGAAAGGTGCTTTCGTTCGTGCAGAAGTTTCTCAATATCGTAACGAAATAGACAAACGTGTTGTAGAAGTAGGAAATGATTTAATTTCTTCTGGAGCGGATGCTGCTGCGGTTTTGAATAACATTCCGTCTGTAAATGTTGATCAACAAACAGGAGAATTATCGTTACGTGGAAATGAAAATGTGAAAATTTATATTGATGGAAAGCCTTCATCTTTATCAGCATCGCAAGTATTGAAGCAAATTCCTTCGAATCAAATTCAGCGTGTAGAAATTATTACTAATCCTTCTGCAAAATATGAGGCGGACGGAAAATCTGGAATCATCAATATAGTGATGGTAAAAGGAAAGAAAAAAGGATACAATGTTGCATTGAGTACAGGTTATGAGCAAGGGAAGAAAAGTCGTTTCAATAATTCGTTAACAGCAAATGTAAATACAGGTTCTTTCAATTTTTTCGGAAATTATAGTTACAATAAACGTCCAAGTGAATTTCATGGCTCTTTAAATAATTTTGACACAAATTTCAAAAGTGCAATTGATATTTTAAACAATGACGAAAGCCAAGCAGGTAAAATTGGTTTCGATTGGTTCATCAACGACAAAACAGCTTTGACGATTTATACAAATCAATGGTTTGGAAAAGGAAATGGATTAATTGGATCGGATATGGTGAATACCAAAACACAAGAGTTTTATCCCAATAATTCGAATTTTGATGGAGATTGGAGAAGTCAAGATTATAGTTTGAATTTCAAACGTGATTTTGATAAAGCAGATCACAACATTGTTTTGGACGCATTTTTCTCTAGAGCTAAAAGTGTAGATTTACGAAACATGCATAATTTTTATCCAGATGAAGTAAAATATTATGAAGATCGTGATGATAGAACAAATAACATTCGTGTTAATTTAGATTATACGAATCAAATCAAAGATGGTGGAAAAATAGAGGCTGGATTACAATTTAGAAGAGAAGATAACGATAATATTTTATTAACAGACCGAAGAATAATTGTAAAAGGTGAAACATACAATCCAAGTACAGATTTTAATTTTACACGAGATTTCTTTTCTGCATATGTAAATTATGGTCAAAAATTTGGGAAATTTGGAATGCAGTTAGGCTTACGTGCAGAACAGTTTAGAGACAAAGGAGATTTCGTTGTTAATGTAAATGAAGAAGGAAAAATTGAACAAGATAAATTAGATTTCTTTCCATCAGCTTTCTTAACATATGATGTTACCGAAAAAGGACAAGTGTCATTAAATTATAGCCGTAGAATTGATCGCCCAGGAATTGGGCAATTATCTCCAGTGCCAGAATGGTCGACACCAATGATGTCAAGTATCGGAAATCCAGCATTAAGACCAGAATATACAGATAATTTCGAAGTTGGATATTTACAACGAATTGGTAAAAATTCTATTTCTGCGAATGTGTTTTACAGACATATTAAAGACAATATTTTTAGAAATGTTTTACGAAACGAAGAAGTTTATGGAGCATATATTCAGAATTATCTAAACTATGATAAAGTAGATGCATATGGTTTTGAATTAGCATTTAATCTTGTGCCAACAAAATGGTGGTCATCTAATATCAGTGGAGATTATACACATAACACAATGGTTGTTCAACAAGAGAAAGAAGAAAATGGGGTTAAAGTTCCATACTTTGTCGAGATTGATGCAAATCGTTTAACAGCTCGTATGAATAATACATTCAAAGTTTCGAAAGCTATCAGTTTACAACATTTCTTTATGTATCAAGGGAAATACAAATTTATCCAAGGAGAAATGCGCGATATGTGGCGTATGGATTTAGGAGCGCGTTACACATTTATGGGAGGAAAAGCAAGTTTGAGTGCACGTGTAAGTGATATTTTCAGAACATTTTATGGACGTTTAGAAATGTATAATCCAGATAGAGCAACAGGAAAATTCCGTTGGGAAGCACATACAATGAACATCGGATTTACGTATAATTTCGGTGGAAAAGTACGAAATCGTGCAGAAGCTCAACAAAACAAATCTGAGCAATCAGGAGGAGTTGGTTTCTAATTAATAAAATGTATTCTTCATTTATTTAAATATTCTTAAAACGAAAAAGAGTTCCAATATTTTTTGGAACTCTTTTTTTTTGAATTAATATTTTATTTTTTATTGAACTTCTTTCTTGAATAATTTATTCAACGTTACAGCAATTGCACCGTCTCCAGTTACATTTCCTGCTGTTCCAAAACTATCCATTGCGATATAAAGTGCAATCATCAAAGCTTGATTTTCTGCATTAAATCCTAACATAGAAGCAATAATACCAATTGCTGCCATAATCGCTCCACCAGGAACTCCAGGAGCTGCAACCATTGCAATTCCAAGCATCATGATAAATCCTAAAAATTGAACAAAATCAATTTCCATTCCTTGGATTAACATCAATGCTAAACAACAACAAACGATTTTTAACATCGAACCAGATAAATGAATTGTCGCACACAACGGCACAGCGAAATTAGCAATTTCGTCACGAACACCAATTTTCTTTACTTGCGCAATTGTTATAGGTATTGTTGCAGCAGAAGATTGTGTTCCTAATGCTGTGAAATAAGCTGGTAACATCAATTTCATCATGGTAAATGGATTTTTTTTTGTAATAATTCCAGCAATTGTAAATTGAAGCACTAATAAGAAAACATGAAGCACGAAAATTACACCAATTATTTTAAGGAATACGTTCATAATTGTTACAACTTGTCCTGAATATGACATGTTCAAGAAGATTCCGAAAATGAAAATTGGTAATAATGGAATGATTAAATTTTGAATTAAATACGTAATAATTTCTTCGAAATCATCTGCAAATTTTCCAAAAGTCGAATCTTTTAATCGTGATAATCCAATTCCGAAAAGAAATGAAAATACCAAAGCTGGCATTACATCAAATAACGGAGGAAACTCTATCGAAAAGTATGGTGTAAATTCTTTGGCTTTTTCTGCTAAATTAATTTGCCCAGTTTGATGTTCTAATAATTGTGGAAAAATAGACATACTCGCTGAGTAGCCTAGTAATCCTGAAAAAATGGTTGATCCGTAAGCAATTAAAACGGTTGCTAATAATAATTTTCCGGCTGTTTGTCCTAATCTTCCAATTGATGGAACGATTAATCCAACAATGATTAATGGGATTAAAAAGTTAAGTAATTCGCTAAAAAAATCATTGAAAGTCATAAAAATACGACCAACAGCTTCTGGGATAATTCCACCGAGTACAATTCCGAGTACAATGGCTAGAATAACTTTTACGAGTAAATTGTCTTTAAGTTTGTGCATAGTCAAATTTAGAAAAAATCCGTTCAATTCAAGGTTTTAATTCTAAATGTTGATAAAAAGAAAAAAGCGATACTAAAATTTAGCATCGCTTTTTGGTATATAATTTTTGATAAAATTATTTTTTAGGTAAACGTACAATTCGGCTCGCATCGTTCGTATAAGCTTTACTTCCGCTTATTTTTTTGTAAGCAAATTTTGACGCCAAACGTGTGTTTTCTGTCGTAATATTGTTGGTAACATCACCTTTATTATTCATTCTGTCCACAATATCATACGTTACATCGTAACCTAATTGCTCGTAACGCGTCGGAAATTCACAATAAACTTCTTTGAAATCTTTGATCACACTTTGCACTTCCGTATCTCTTGTATTGATTAAACGCGCAGTACTAAACACAAAACCAAATTCGCGGAATGCATCGATATTTTTTGCATTATCTGCGTTATAAACATCATAAACCGAAACCGATTTTATTCCGTAAGCTTTGATATTGTCTTTGTTAAATGTTTTTAATTTTTCTAAATATTGTTTTCCCAAATTATCATCATCACCAACTAAAACCGTAATAATTGGCGTATAATAATCTTCACCGTTAACTTTATCGTGTGGTTGAACAATTTTTGCAACACTATCTACAATGACAACATTTGCTTTCAACTGTTTTTCTAATTGTTTTTTCGTATAACTTGCTAACTCTTGATCGTCACGATTTGTTAATAAATAAACTTGTTCTCCAGCAAAGTTTTTCCCAATTTCTTCGATGATTTGATCTGCAATTACTTCATCTTTTGGATTAGAAATCAATAAATCATTGAAAGAATTTAACGAATCGTCATTTGCATAAGGCGAAATCACAGCGATACCAGAATTACTGAAGAAGTTGGCAACTTCTGTAATATCAGACGTGTTCAACGGGCCGATAACAGCATCCGTTTTACTAAAATCTGTTGTTGATAAAATATCTTGCAAGTTTCCGTTTTTCGTATCGATCACTTTCACATTTACATTTTTACCTTTTTTCGCCAAATGAGTCAACGCTAATTTAGCTCCAGTAAAAAATTGCATTGCTTGCGAATTTTTTAATTGCGGATTATTTGCAACATCAAAAGGTAGCATAATAGCAACATTAATTTCATTGTCATTAGCACGTTTCAACTTTCCTGCAGTTCCGTATTTGATGATTTTAGCATTTTTTTGCAATGGAATTTTAAGTGTCATTCCAGCTTTTAAACCATTGATTAAATCAGGATTTAAACGCAATAACTCATCTAAATTCGTGTTGTATTTTTCTAAAATTCCGTAAGCCGAATCTCCATTCTGAACAACATAGTTGATCGTGTTTTCTTCGATTACAACAGAACCAGATTTTTTAGGAATCGTTATCACCATTCCTTCTTTTACACCTGTTTGTAAAGCTGGATTTTCTGCATATAAATCGTCAACACTTACATTATACTGTTTTGCTAAAGTGTATAAAGTTTCTCCTTTTTTGATTAAATGCGTTCCTTTTGGAACAGAAAAAACTTTATTTGTCACATCTTTTGGAAGCTTGATTACGTCACCAATTTCTAAACCTCTTTCTTTGATTTGAGGGTTTAATGAGTTCAATGTTTCTTCCGAAATTTTATATTTTTTTGTCAAATTGTAAACCGTTTCTTTCGGCTCAATTGTAATATATTGATAATTATCGTCCGAAATTTTTACGTTTGACGTAGTCGTTTGTGTATTGGTTTCAGTTGGTTTGGTTGTCGTAGTTCCTTTACCTGGAATCACAATCAAATCACCTGGATGAATCCCATTTTTTTCAATTTTAGGATTGGCTTTATACAATTCTTCTTGCGAAACACCATATTGCTTCGAAATTCCGTAAACGGTTTCTTTTGCTTGAACTGTATGCGTTTTTTGTTGAGCATAAAGTGCTGATGCACCAACAAATAACAATAAAGCTAATATTTTTTTCATTTAGATGAATTTTCGTGGTCAAATATACAAATTATGTTTTGTTTAGAGTTCCTCTTTCAATGTATTTATGATGAACTCAAATTCAAAAGGTCGAAGACTATCTTCAATAAAATCAATGAAATACTGAATATTAATGTAATCAAAATCAGCAAAATTTTTCACACGTTCTTGCAAACCATTTTGTTGAGAAAGATCATTTAATAATTGCTCGATTCTCTTCAATAAATCTTCATTTTTTTTCACTTCTGCATGCACCAAACGTTGTTTTATTTTCTCAAAACCTTTCAATTGTTTTGTACGCTGCGCTTGTATCATATCGGCAAAAGAAGATTCTGTTAACGAACTCAAATGTTCCAAACGTTCAAAAATGCTTTTTAATTCTTCTTCCAATTCAGGAAGTTTTGGAGCAATTTCTGATGAATTTATCGAACGTTTTTTTGTGATTGCTAAACTATTCGAAAATAAATCTTCGTTTGATAGATCTAATTTTTGTTGTTTTTCGTATTGTTTTTCAGTTCGGATTAACAATGAATTTCTCAAAACTAAAAGTGGAAAATCAACTTCAAATTGATTGAACATTTCTTTCAGTTGTAACCAATAAGCCATTTCGCCACCGCCGCCAACATAGGCAACATTTGGTAAAATTGTTTCTTGGTACAATGGTCTCAAAATCACATTTGGGCTAAATTTATCTGGATTTTGATGTAAATCGGCAATAATTTCTTCTTTCGAAAATTTGATTGAAGTGTTATTGACAAAATACGTTCCATTTTGTTCAACAATACGTTCGCGCGAATTATTTTGATTGATATAAAACAAATTTATCTCACGAGGATTCACTTGAATAGAATACCCCAATTGTTCTAATTTCTCATTTTGAGGTATTACTTTTTTGAACGATATTGACTGAATTAATTCTTCTTCAAAAGTTGGAATCATCAATTTTTTCAATTCTTTATCATCTCCATCAATCATCAACAATCCAAGATCTTTGAATAATAAATGAACCAATTTTCGTGTTGCGTCTGTCAAATTATCATTCGATAAATAAGATGCTTCAATCAAATTTTGCAATTCAGTTTTCTTTTTTCCATTTGGAATTAATGACAAAAATGAATCAAAAACTTTTTGTAAACCGTTTGTTGATAAACGACCAACTGGTCCACCAAATTCTTTTTCCCAATGAATAATTCGATCTCCAAATTTGAAATGATTAATTTCTTCGAAATCGTGATCTTCTGTCGCCATCCAAAACATCGGAACAAAATTGATTTCACTTTGTTCATTATTCAATTCTTCGCATGCTTTGATAACTTGCAAAATTTTATAAAAAAAGAAAATTGGACCTGTAAATAAATTTAATTGATGTCCAGTCGTAATTGTTACTGTATTCTTTTCTCTTAATTTTTGTAGATTATTTTGTTGCTTTTCCGATAAATCTAAATGACCTAATTGTTTCGAAATTTGTTCAACAAGAATTGCTCTATTTTTATAATGTCCAAGCTTATTTTTCGCTTGTTTTATATAGTTTTCTTTGGTTGGAAATAGGTTGTAGAAGTTTTTCAAATCCTCGTCTTGATTGATATAATTTAGCATCAATTTTGAAAAATAATTTGAATCCTTAAGTGATATTGTTTCCATTTAATTTTTATTAATCGTTTGATGTACATCCATTGCTCTGTCTGTTGCAAAAATGTCGACACCATCTTTTTCTAAATCGCGGTAAAGTTGTCCATTTCTCGCCGAAACACTTTTGTCTAAGTTTCCTAACGTCCCAAAAATGACCAAAATATCCTTGTCATGAATTTTGTTTAAAAATGATTTGTCATTGCGTCGAGTTCCTGTAAAGGCAACCATTTTGTCAGTCGGAATTCCGCTGTTCATCATTTCATTAAATTCGCGTTCGTTTCGCATCGAAACAGACAATAGCATATCTGGCGCAAGTTGATGCAACTTTTTCGCTTGACCAACTGTATACGTCACCAAAACAACCTGTTTTTGCATGTTTACATGTTCTATTGTCTTCACAATATCACGATAATCAACACCTTTTTTGATGTCAACCATAAAATAAATCGGTTTACTTTTCCCCCAATTTAGCGCTTCTGCAAAAGTCGGAATTTTGTATGACGTTTGTTGTCCAAAATCATCTACCAAAAAGTATTCCTTAATGGTTTTTAAGTCAACTTGATTGACATCTTGTCGCCCTGTGCTTGTTCGTTGCAACGAATTATCGTGCATTAAAATAAGTTGATTATCCTTTGTTTCGGCAACATCAATCTCAAAAATTTGTATTCCTTTTTGATAAAGATGTTCAAAAGTTTCGACACAATTTTCGGGAAAACCATGTATTCCACTTCCTCCACGATGCGCGCTGACAAAATTTTTGTTTTTGGTCGAATATTTGAAGGATATTTCTTCGGATGAAGTATTTTGATGTGTTTTGGATTGATTTTTCTTCGGATTACAACTAAAAATAGTCAGTAAACTGAACATTAAAATTCTGAAATAATATCGTTTAAAATAGCTGAAATTCATATTTTTAAATAAAAAATTAAATTAATTCATTCTAAAATTACGAATGAAGCTGTAAATTTAAACTGAAAATAATCAACAAAATAAATTATTATGGGACTTAGAACTTTTTTGAAAAGAATTTTAGGAAAAACGGAAACCGCGATTGATGTTGCGGGAGATAAATTTGACGATGTTTCGGCAACTGTGAAAAAAGCAGGAACATTGATTGCAGATGATGCATCGGATTTTGCGCGTAAAACAATCAATAATATAAAAGATGCTTCTGGTGATCTGAAAGAACAATCGAAAGAAGCCGCTAGAGATTTTAAAGAAAGATCGAAGCAAGATTATAACGAAGTAAAAGATATTGCGGAAAAGCAAATGAAAGAAACAAGTGCTTTTGTGAAAGAGAAAGTTTCGGATTTGAAAGAAACTTTTAAAGAAGAAAAAACAGAATTGGAAGAAAAAGCTGATGAGTTAAAAACAAAAGCCGAAAATAAATTAGACGAAGCTTCTGAAGATATTAAAAAAGAGACAAACGATTAAAAAGTCTTTATTTATCAAGTTTTATTACAATTTATAAATGTTAAATTTAACATTAGTTATTGATTATTATAAAATTGGTTTAATTTTTGATTCAATAATTTTTCCTCGAAATAATTAAAATGACTGAATACAAAGATCTCGAGCCCTCTACAAACCCTAAACATAAAAATGAATTCGTAAAGAATATTATTATTGCTGTTTTAGCAGTATCCTTGTTATTAGCTATTGGGTATATTGTATATTCTAAAGAAGCAAATGCAAAATCTTCGATAGAAATGCAAAGTGATATCAATGATTTGGAACGATCTAGAGAAATTCTGAAACAAGAATTACGTATAATTAGATCAGATTTTGATGATGCTAAAACTCGTGTTGTAAAAAAAGATTCTTCTTTAAGTTATCAAGATCGATTGATTTTGGAGAAACAAAAAGAGATTCAATCAATCTTAAATAAAGAAGGAATTACAAGTGGAGAATTGCAACGTGCTAAACGTTTGATAACCTCTTTACAAGCAGATATTAAAGTTTATAAAGAAGAAATTGTTCGCTTGAAAGACGAAAATAAAAAGCTGACAAACAAGAATACAGAGTTAACTTCGGAAAATTCTCATTTGAATGAGCAGAAAAAAACTGTTGAATCAAATTTGAGTACTGAAAAAGAAAATCATCAGAATTTAATCAAAGAAACAAATTCTACTTTATCGATTTCAAATTATACGATTAAAGGTTTGCGAGTAAAATCAAGCGGAAAAGAAGTGGAAACAACGCGAGCAAGAAGAATTGATAAGGTTAGAGTATCCTTTGATTTGGATAAAAACTTGAATGCGACTTCAGAAACCAAAGAATTGTATGTATCTATTTATAAACCAAGCGGCGAGATAGGAAAATTTAAAGGGGCTGATGCTGGTGAAACAACTTTACGTTCTGGATCTTCTGTAGAATATTCTGATCGTGTAAAAGTTAATTACAATAATATGTCTGGTTCAAGAGTTAATTTTGACTGGGTTGATTATGATTTTCCAAAAGGTGAATATAAAATTGATATTTACCAAAATGGATACAAAGTTGGTCAAAATGTGATTACACTTCGATAAAGATTAAAATTATAAATACATAAAAAAAACTCTTCAAGATTCTTGAAGAGTTTTTTTTATTAACAATATTTTTCTCCGTTTTTCTGTAATTTTAAATCGCTCACATAAGTTTTTATAAACTGTACATTGCTTCGAGGACAAATGAGTAATCCTTTCTCCGAATTAATAACCACATAACTGTCTAATCCATCAATAATAATAGCTTTATCTTGCGTAGAATAAATAAAATTATTTTTGGCGTTGTAACCAGAAAAATGTTTACATAATAATGTATTGTGATTTTCGTCCTGATCTTCACCTGTATATTTATACTTTTCGTTGATTGCAGACCAAGTTCCAATATCACTCCAGCCAAAAGTTGTTGGAATGACATAAACATTATCCGCTTGTTCTAAAATTCCTTTGTTGATAGAAGTTACGTCTAACGTTGTGTAAATAGGTTTTAAAGTTTCTGTATTTTGTAAAGAACGATCAAGATCAAAATATTTTTTTAAAGTTTCTTTCATCGAAGGTAAATGTTGTTGAAAAGCTTTTACAATACTATCTACAGACCAAACAAGGATTCCTGTATTCCAAATAAATTCACCACTCGTTATAAAAGATTCAGCAAATTCTAAATCAGGTTTATCGATATAAGATTTTACTTTTTTTATAGGTGTTGTATTTTCGATGAACTGAATATAACTGTAATTAACATCTGGACGCGTTGGAGCTACTCCCAAAGTAATCAATCGATCGTTGTCAGCATCCTCGAAAGCAAGATTTACTTTTTCTACAAATTCATCTTCATCAAAAATAAAATGATCTGAAGGAGAAATAATCAATTTTGCATTTGGATTAAATTGTTGGATTGTCATTGCGGCCAATAAATTACAAGCTGCGGTATTCATGACTCTTGGTTCGATGATAAAATTTTTATCCTCAAAATCTGGTAATTGTTCTTTTACAATCTCTTTATAATCTTGAATAGTTACAATGAAAATATTTTCTTGCGGAACGACTTTTTTAAGGCGATTATACGTTAATTGAATAAAAGTTTTTCCTATTCCTAATAAATCATGAAATTGTTTTGGTTTTTTAATTGTACTCAAAGGCCATAATCTCACTCCTGTACCACTGGCAAGGATAACAGCGTAGTTATCTTTATTATTCATGATTGTCTTTTAAAGTTTATTTACAGTTGCAGTTGCGTTTATCAAATATTTTTTCTTGGTTTTCAACTCTAAACAAAGATACCTTAATTTTCTTTTAGATTCTTTTTTAAAGATTCTTTTTCCTATCGAAAATATTGTACCATCCTCCAAATCTTCAAGATAAATTTGAGCAGGATTTTTATCATCTATAATATATTTTGAGATATTAATATCTGCTCCTAAACTCGCTTTCGGATGTTTGGCATGATGAAGAATATACGGTTGCAATTCTTCGGGATAAATGTGAAGAGATTCTAATAATAAATGCCCAAAAATGGTTTTCCATTCTTTTCCATGCGGATTTATTTTACGCGAATCAAACTGAACAAAAGTTTTGAGATGCGCCACTTCATGTGTAAAAACAAAAAAGAAAGCATACTGATTTAAGTCGCCATTCACTGTAATTTGATGACGATTATTTTCGACCAATTTGCGATAATCTCCCAACTTAGTTTCACGTCTTCTTGTAATTTTTAACGTTATAAAATGATTTTCTAACCACTTTTTTACATACAAGTCTGCATTATGAGGGAGATAAGAAGTTAAATGTTCTAAATTCACATTGTGCAAGATAAATAAAAAGCCTTTCCAATAAAAATATTAATTTTGTCGTAATGAAACTAATCGAAAATTTAGGGTCATACTTTATGCTTATGGGTAAAGTATTTAGCAAACCTCAAAAATTGAGCGTTTTCTGGAAATTGACCGTTAGAGAAATATATGATTTAGGTGTCAACTCTTTAGGGATTGTAACCTTTATCTCAACATTTATGGGTGCAGTTGTAGCAATACAAATGGCGCAAAACTTTCAGGGAGCTTCTATTCCTGTTCCAGATGCCTACATTGGTTATGCAACCAAAGTGGTTTTGGTATTAGAGTTTGCTCCAACCATTATGTCGCTAATTTTAGTTGGTAAAGTAGGTTCGTATATCGCTTCGAGTATCGGAACCATGCGTGTTACCGAACAAATTGATGCGTTAGATGTTATGGGAGTCAATTCTGCAAACTTCTTGATTTTACCAAAAATTATCGCCTGTGTATTTTTCAATCCTTTATTGGTTATGATTTCTATCGGATTTGGATTATTAGGCGGTTATTATATTGGAGTTTTTACAAAACTATGGTCGGCAGCCGATTTTATTACAGGTTTACAAATGAATATGGCAACAAAATTGTTTGTCTATACATTCCTTAAAACAATGGTATTCGCGTTTGTTATCGCAACAATTCCGGCATACTATGGTTATAAAGTAAAAGGAGGTTCGTTAGAAGTTGGTCGTTCTGCAACAACAGCTGTTGTATGGACATCAGTAGCAATTATTGTGATCAACTTAATATTAACACAAACAATTTTGAGCTAATGATTGAAGTAAAAGATATCAGAAAATCATTTGATGCAGTAGAAGTTCTGAAAGGTTTTTCTGTCACTTTCGAGAAAGGAAAAGTTAGTTTGATTATTGGTCAAAGTGGTTCTGGAAAAACAGTTTTCTTGAAAAATTTGATTGGATTATTAACACCAACTTCAGGTCAAATTTTGTACGAAGGAGATAATATGATCGAGTTTGATTACAAAGAAAAACAACGTTTACGTTCAGAAATTGGAGTAGTTTTTCAAGGTTCGGCTTTGTATGATACGATGAATATTGTAGAAAATGTAAAATTTCCATTGCAAATGTTTTCGGATATGTCAAATGCTGATGCCGAAAAACGTGCGCGTGAAGTGTTAGATCGTGTAGAAATAGCTCGTACAGCGCTTAAAAAATATCCGTCAGAAATATCTGGAGGAATGCAAAAACGTGTGGCGATTGCGCGCGCGATTGTAAATAATCCAAAATATTTATTTGCTGATGAACCAAACTCTGGTCTTGACCCGAAAACGGCGTTAGTTATCGACCAATTAATTTATGATATCACAAAAGAATACAACACAACAACCGTTGTAAATACACACGATATGAACTCGGTAATGGAAATTGGAGATCATATTGTTTTCTTAAAAAATGGTTTCTTGGAATGGGAAGGGACAAAAGAGGAGATTTTGGTGGCTGATAATCCAAATGTTATTGATTTTGTATATTCGTCAAATCTTTTCAAGAAACTAAGAGAAGCCTTATTAAAAGAACAATAATAAATCAATAAAAATAAAAATTCTATGAAAAAATTAATTTTAACTGCAATTGTAGGTTTAGCTGCAAATTTTGCAACAGCACAAAATATCAATTTTGGTATCAAAGGAGGAGCTGTTTTCAATACAGATAAAGGAAAAGTTTGGGAAGATGCTGGAAATATTTCCAAGAAAGATGGGAAAGCTTCTGCAGGGTTTCAAGCTGGTGCTTTAGCTCGTGTCTCTTTAGCAGGAATTTACATACAACCAGAGTTATTGTATACGCAATTCAAAAATGAATATGATGTTGATGGACAAAAACTGAATGTAACTAAAAAACGTATGGATATTCCTGTAAATGTTGGAAAAAGATTTTTAGGAATCGGACATATTCAAGCTGGTCCAGTTTTCTCTTACTATTTTGATGATAAATTATCTGTAAAAGATTTTACAACTGCAAAACAAGACGAATTTAATGTCGGAATGCAAATTGGTGCAGGTGTAGAAGTTTCTAAATTATTATTCGATTTACGTTACGAATTCGGTTTAGGAAAAGTTGGATCTGACATTTTGAACGGATCAAATGGACAATATAGAACAGAAAATCGTCCGCAAATGTTAAACTTATCAGTAGCATATTTATTCTAAAAGGTTGTTTGTAAATAAATTTATTGGATATATTTGTTCCAAATTGTATTTTTGCAACCTCGTAAATTATTAAAATGGCAAAAAATAATAAAAAAGAAGAATTCGCTACAGAGCAATTCGTAGAAAAATTAGATAGAACAGCTTTCAACGTAGAGTTTTTTGTTGAAAAATATGCTAAAGCAATTGGTATTGGTTTAGGAGTAATTATTGTAGCTGTTTTAGGTTATTTTGCTTACTTAAAATTAGTCGTAGAACCTAAATCAGAAGACGCTTTCAAAGAAATGGTTCAAGCAGAACGTCTTTTTGATCAAGATTCTATTAACGTTGCTCTTAATGGTAGCGCAGGAAGTTTCCAAGGTTTACAACAAATTGTTGATGAATATGGAAATACTGATGCTGGTAATTTAGCACGTTTCAAAGCGGCAAGTTCTTATTATAAATTAGGAGATTACGCATCTGCGGTAAAATTATTAGAAGATTTTGACACAGATGACAATGTAATGTTGGCGCAAAAATATGGTATGTTAGGAAATGCATTAGTTGCTTCTAACAAATTAGAAGAAGGTTTACCTTACTATGTAAAAGCTGCTGAAGCGACAGAAGTTGAAACATTACAATCGACTTACTATACAAAAGCGGGTGAAATTGCGATGGAATTAGGTAAAAATGCTGATGCTTTAAAATATTTTCAAGCTTTAGAGGATAAATATCCAAATGCAAATAATGGTGAAACTGCGAAGTTTATTGAGCGTTTAAAATACGCTTCTGAAACTGCGAAATAATTCACTTCAAAAGATAATTACAAGCCGAACAAATTGTTCGGCTTTTTTTATTGATTCAAATCAAAGTTTATCCTAAATCATTTTTGTAATTTTACCATTCAAATTTTAAACAAAATGGCAACAGAAAATAAAAATTTATCTCAATATAATAAAGCAGAATTACCAAATGTAGCGGGCTCTAAGTTTGCAATCATTACATCTGAATGGAATAATCATATCACATTTAATTTGCGAGATGGAGCAAAAGATACATTGATTGATTTGGGCGCAAATCCTGATGATGTTACTTTATATGAAGTTCCTGGTAGTTTTGAGTTGATTTATGGAGCTGATAAAGTTGCGCAAACTCATCCAGATTTGGACGGAATTATCGTTGTTGGATGTGTGATTCGTGGAGCAACAGCGCATTTTGATTATGTTTGTCAAGGTGTGACGCAAGGTGTAAAAGATTTGAATATCAAACACAATATGCCAATTATTTTTTGTGTTTTAACAGACGAAAATGAACAGCAATCAATTGATCGTTCTGGTGGAAAACATGGAAATAAAGGAGTTGAAGCTGGTGTAGCTGCGGTTATGATGGCGGATATGAAAAAGAAATTAGGAAAATAATTTTAGAATGATAGATTCAAAACTTTATCGATGCCAATAGCAGAAGATTTTAAATCAATTTATACGAAAAATTGGGAGATTTACTTTTCTCAATGTGATCCGACAGGTAAGATGAAATTGTCTGAAATGGCAAATCTTTTTCAATTAACTGCTTCAGAACACGCGATAAAAGGAGGTTTAGGTTTCTTTGATTTACAAGAATTTAATCAATCTTGGGTAATGAATCGACTTCGAATTGAGATTGATGAATTACCTTCTTGGACAGATTTTGTTGACGTGAAAACATGGATTGAAGTTTTGAAAGGTGCAAAATCTATTCGTGATTTTACAATCGAGAAAAATGGAAAAAAATTAATTGGAGCTTCAAGTTTGTGGGCGGTTTTCAATACAGAAAAACGTCGTCCTGATATTCTTCAAATTGATTCATCTCACATTGAACGTTTTCCTGATCTGAAACCAACGGAAGTCGAGAATTCGATTTTAAACATCGATTTTGAACCAACAGAAGTTATTCAATATAAAGTTCAGTTTTCTGATTTAGATATCGTAAAACACGCAAATAATACCAAATATTTGGATTGGTGCTTGAATACTATTGATCCTGAAATCATATTAAAACATCGTATCAAAGCGATTGATATGAATTTCTTGAAAGAATTAAGTTTACATGACAAAATAGAAATTCAGAAATTAGAAACTGAACATTTAATTCAGTTTAAAATTGTTAATCAAGAAAAAGTAAACTTCGTTTGTCGATTGGAGTTGAGGTAAAGTTATTTGAAGAAATGTCATTCTGAATGTAGCATTAGCGCAATGAAAAATCTAAAATTATTACAATAAAAAAAGGTTTCATATCGAAACCTTTTTTATCTATTTTTCTTTTGTCAAAACAAATTTAGCAGAATCGGCCGACTCTATTTTCTTCTGATTTTTATTTAACTGAGTAATTTTTCCTTCTTCAACCAAAAAAGCATTCGGAACATTGGCAATTTCAGGAAAAACAATTGTATTTCCATCTTCTTTAAACTGAAAAGTTCCAGTTGTCATAATAGCCATTTTATCTAACCCCAAACGTTTTGTAGAATAGACATATCCTTTGTTTGGTAATAATTTTATTTCCATTTCAACCTCTTTGCAATCTTTCTCATAACAAGGCAAAATTCCTTTGTAAGCTCCTTCGTATTGAATAGATTCTTCGGCAGTTTTTGCTTCAACTTTTACTGAATCTTCTACATTTTCTACATCATTTTTTACAGGTTCTGTTTCGCTTTTACAACTTGACACAACAAAAGCTGCGATTGTAAATGTGGCTAAAATTATTTTTTTCATTTTTTAGAATTTGATTTAAAGGTAAGTAAATTTTGAGCCAAAAAAAATCCTTCCGAATATTTTCAGAAGGATTTGTATAATGTTTTGTAATCTTATTCGATTAGAAAATTTCTTTCGCAGCAAAGTGGAAAGCAGCTTCAATAGCAGCATTTTCGTCAGAATCAGAACCGTGAACAGCGTTAGCATCGATAGATTCAGCATATTTAGCACGGATTGTACCTTCTGCAGCCTCAGCTGGGTTAGTAGCACCGATTAAAGTACGGAAATCAGCAACTGCGTTGTCTTTTTCTAAAACTGCAGCAACGATTGGTCCAGAAGTCATGAATTCTACTAAATCCTTGAAGAAAGGACGCTCTGCGTGGATAGCGTAAAATGCTTCAGCATCTTGTTTTGCTAATTGAGTCATTTTAGCCGCTTTAATTTTGAAACCAGCGTCAGTAATGTCTTTTAAAATATCTCCGATGTGTCCTTTTGCAACTGCATCAGGCTTAATCATTGTAAATGTAATGTTTGCCATTTTATTGAATTGTATTTATTACTTATTTTTTGAGGTGCAAAATTACAAAAATGATTCGAATGTTTTTGTTTTATAATTAAAATTTCTTATTTTAATAAAAATAGTTAATTGTTATTCATTTAAGATTGTTTCAATTCGATAATATTTCTTATTTTTAAGAGAAATCTAAAACTTATGAATACAAATGATCTTTCCACATTTCATCATAAAACAAAACTCAAAAAGGTTGGTGATAAATATTTTCTACCTTTCGAAATTTGGAATTATTTAGATTTTGGGCTGATGTTTGCACTTGTTTTATTCTTTATTTATGCATCAAGTGAAATGAATATTGTTTTTATTTCAATGATTTTAATTTTTGGAATCCGAATAATAACGACAATTAAAGACAGATTTTTTGTAGAAATTAAAACATCAAAATCGTTGAGTGAGAATATTAATTTAATCAAAGAATTAGCACAGCGTCAACATAATTTTACGCAATCATTGGACGAAGAAGGTTTGTTTCTTTTTGAATATTCGGAACGAAATATTTTTTACAAATACAATTACCGAAGAAGAGATTATATCGAAACAGTTGTGATTTACTGTGAAGACAATTCGATTTGGGTGAACTCTTTTAATCAACGTTATTTCGGAATTTTTAGACGATATAATCTAAAACAATGGATAAAATTGATCCAATTAAAAAGCGAGAATTAATCTCGCTTTTTAATTTTAATATCTTTCGATTAAATCGTTTCCTATTTCGTTGATAGAATCATCAGTTTCTTTTGGGTTTGGTCCCCATTGATTAGAACCTGGTTGACTATCCATAATAAAAAATATTAATAAAATAAGATTTCCTCCAGGTATAAAAGTTAATAAATAGAACCATCCACTTTTTCCTGTGTCATGCAATCTTCTACTTATTAAAGCTAATCTTGGTATAAGAGTTATAAAAAAAAATAAAACTATTATTCCTCCAATAGTATATGAAACTATGTCTGATATATTTATAAATTTAAATAAACAAATGAAAGATATTATAAAAAATATAGTATTAATTAAAGTTGTATACCAAAATTCGCTTCTGCGGGCTCTTCCCGAGAAATTGGCGTAATTGTCAAACATTACTCGTTTGTATATTTCAATCATAGATTAAGTTGTTAAATTATGTTAAAAATATTAAAATAAATTTTATTACGCAACTCTTAATCTGCTTTTAAACGTTTAGTTTTGAACATTTCTGGCTTATAATTAATAATAAAAACACCAAGAATAATTAGAATAGTAGCGACGATAAACTTTGATGAAATTTGTTCGTCTAATATTAACCAACCCAAAATTATTGCAATAATCGTATTGAAATAAGAAAGAATAGAAACTTGTATTGGAGAAATTTTGGTCAACGCATAATGAAATGAAAAAAACGTAATCACAGAACCAAAAACAGCTAAATAAAGCATGGCAGAAATACTTTTTGTACTCCAATTTTCGAAATTATAATTTTTTGTAAAAGCGAAAGCAAAAATAATTTAAACAATTCCAGCAAATATAAATTGGTAAAAAAGATTGAGAGAAATATTTTTGGATTGAATATTCATTTTTTTAATGAAAATAGTTCCTGTTGCCCAACCTGTAATTGCACAAAAAAGTAAAATAATTCCAGTTCTATATGCTAGATTTGCTAATTCTTGATTTCCCTACCAAAAAATAAATATTACGCCGCAAAAACAAAGTAAAACACCTAATAATCCGCGGTAACTAAATTTTTGTAAACCAATAAAAATACTTCCTGAAAAGACTAAAATAGGAGAGGTTGCGCTGATTAATGCAGCTAAACTACTCGATAAATTTTCTTCGGCAACAGTAGTTAATCCATTTGCAGCGATTAACATCAAACTTGAAAATATAAGTTGATAAGACAAATTTTTCCAGCCAATCCATTTTAATTCTTTTTTCGAAAGTAAAATAATTAGCATAATTAGTCCTGCTAAAAATTGACGAATTCCAGCTACAAACCAACCTGGAATGGTTTCTACGGCTACACGAATTCCGAGAAAAGTTGTTCCCCAAACAATTGCAACTATGCTTACGGCAATCAATAATTTGATGTCTTTCAAGATTAAAAAAGTTAAAAGTGTTAATTCTAAAATAGAATTATAAAAATAAAAAAAGCGACTTGATAAACCAAGTCGCTTTTAGAGTATTATAATAGAGATTTGTTATTTAACAAAATCTTCTGCTTGTTTTAGTGCAGCATCTAATCCAGAAACCTCTTTACCACCTGCTGTAGCTAAGAAAGGTTGTCCACCTCCGCCACCGTTGATGTGTTTTGCAATTTCTTTTACAATTTGTCCTGCGTTATAACCTTTTTCTTCCACAAGATTTTTTGTAATAGAAATTGTGATAGATGGTTTTACAGCATCATTAGTACCTACTACGATAAATGCATTTTCGATTTCTTTTGTCAAATCAATTGCATTTTGTTTTGCAGCATTTGTATCTAAATTTGTTTTAACCGCTAAGAAATTAACACCATTAATCTCTTTAATTGCAGCTTTCCAAGTTGCTTTTTCAGCAGCAGCTTGTTGCGCAACAAAAGATTCTAATTGTTTTTTCAATTCTGCATTTTCATCTAATAAATGTTGAACAGCTTTTACCGCATCATTTTTCGTTTTAAGTGCAGCTAAAACATCATTGTAATTTTTCTCAGCATCTTTGTATGCTTCGATTGCTTTGTTTGATGTAATTGCTTCGATACGACGAATACCAGCAGCAGTAGAAGATTCAGATAAAATTCTGAACAAACGAATATCTGCTGTGTTTTTTACGTGCGTACCACCACATAATTCGATTGAAGATCCGAAACGAATGACACGAACTTTATCACCATATTTTTCACCAAATAGAGCCATAGCTCCATCAGCAATAGCTTCGTTGATATCACAATCTCTTTTTTCGATTAATGGTAAAGCTTCTGCAATTTTATCGTTTACTTTTTGCTCAACAATAGCCAATTCTTCATCTGTCATTTTAGAGAAATGAGAAAAGTCAAAACGTAAATAATCGTCTCCAACATACGAACCTTTTTGTTCTACGTGCGTTCCTAAAACTTCGCGTAAAGCTTCGTGCATTAAGTGTGTTGCAGAGTGATTTTTAGTTGTCTCATTACGTTTTTCTGTGTCAACTTTCGCATTGAATGTAGCGTTTACATTTTCTGGTAAAGTTTCAACGAAATGAATTACTAAGTTATTTTCTTTTTTCGTGTCAACAACTTCAATTGTTTCATTCAAAGTAGAAATTGATCCTGTATCACCAATTTGTCCTCCAGATTCTGCATAGAATGGCGTTTGGTTGAATACCAATTGGAAAAATTCTCCTTTTTTATTTTTTACTTTTCTGTAACGTGTAATTTTTACTTCAGCTTCTGTGTTATCATAAGCGATAGAGGTTTCCTTTCCTTTATCATCTAAAATAACCCAGTCATCCGTTACTAAAGCAGTTGCTTTTTTCGAACGTTCTTTTTGTTTCGCCATTTCAGCTTCAAAACCAGCTTCGTCAATTGTGAAACCGTGATCTTCTGCTACAATACGAGATAAATCTGCGGGGAAACCAAATGTGTCATATAATTCGAAAACCACATCACCAGGAACAACTTTAGAATCTCCTAATTGCTCAATGATTTGATTTAATCGATTTAATCCTTGTTCAATTGTACGTAAGAAAGATGCTTCTTCTTCGCGAATAACGCCAGTTACAATTGTTTCTTGTTTTACTAATTCTGGGAAGAAATCGCCCATTTCAGCTTTCAAGATTGGATATAATTTATAGATAAAAGGCTCTTTAAGACCTAAGAAACGATATCCGTAAGAAATAGCACGACGTAAAATACGACGAATTACATATCCAGCTCCTGTGTTTGATGGTAATTGTCCGTCTGCAATTGCAAAAGAAACTGCACGTAAATGGTCAACTACAACACGAATCGCGATATCTGTTTTTTCTGCTGCGCCATATTTTACACCAGAAATTTCTTCTAATTTTTGAATTGTTGGTTGAAAAACATCTGTATCATAATTTGATGATTTTCCTTGTAAAACCATTGCTAAACGCTCAAATCCCATTCCTGTATCGATGTGTCGCGCTGGTAAAGATTCTAAAGAACCATCAGCTTTACGTTGGTATTGCATAAATACCAAGTTCCAAATTTCGATAACTTGTGGGTGATCCATATTAACCAATGTTTTACCATCAACAGCTAAACGATCAGCTTCTGGACGAATATCAACATGAATTTCAGAACATGGTCCACATGGTCCGATATCACCCATTTCCCAGAAATTATCTTTTTTATTTCCGTAAAGAATTCTGTCTTCAGCAATATGTTGTTTCCAAAGTTCTAATGCTTCTTCATCTAATGATGTTCCGTCACCTTTATCACCTTCAAAAACTGTTACATAAATTTGATCTTTAGAGATTCCGTATTTTTCTGTTAGTAATTCCCACGCCCAAGCGATTGCTTCTTTTTTGAAATAATCACCAAAAGACCAGTTTCCTAACATTTCGAACATCGTGTGGTGGTAAGTATCTTTTCCTACATCATCCAAATCATTATGTTTACCAGAAACACGAAGACATTTTTGTGTATCCGCGATACGATTACTTTTTGGAGTTCCGTTTCCTAAAAAATATTCTTTGAATTGTGCCATCCCCGAATTATTGAACATTAATGTCGGATCGTCTTTCAAAACAATCGGCGCAGAGTCTACTATTAAGTGGCCTTTTGTCTCAAAAAAATGCAGAAATTCTTTTCTTATATCTTTGGATTTCATTTAATTAAATTATTTTTATCATTTGATTAACAAGTTTACTCGTACAATATTCGTTACTTTGCAAACGTTTTACAAAGATAATAAAAGGTTGGTTAAGTAATGGAAAATAAAAACTATAAGTATAATTCTGTGAAATTTTTAATGAGTTGGGCGAAGAAAAGAGTCCAAAAAACTCCTAAAACAGCATTATACGTATTACTATTTTTATGTCTATCGACAATATCTGCTGGAATGATTGGTTATCATTTTAATGATTCTGAATACGCATCGAGAGCAGGGAAATTCAAAGACGACAAAAGCAAATTATTAGCTGAGTTGGAAAGAATGGAAAATGAAAATCAGCAATTACATAAAAAATTCAAAGAAGTTGAAGAAGCTTTGACAGAAATCGAAGAAAAAGATCGCAATATTTATCGTACAATTTATGATATGCGTGTCAATGAAAATATCGATTCTGTAAACAAAGAAATTGATAATTATACAGCAGAAGATATCGAAAAATTGATTGATAAAATTGAAATTGAATCAAAATCGTTGGACGAAGTATTTCGTTCGGCTGGTGTTAAAGATGCCAATTTATCATCAATGCCAGTACTAAAACCTGTTGCAGATAAATATGTAAGTAGATTAGCTTCTGGTTATGGATCTCGTTTTCACCCAATTTTGAAAGTGAATAAAATGCACAAAGGTTTAGATTTTGCAGCTTCTACAGGAACACCAATTTATGCAACTGGAGATGGTTCTGTAAAAGTTTCTGAATTTAATTCGGGTTACGGAAATATGGTGGTCTTGAAACACGGAAATGGTTACGAAAGTTTGTATGCTCACATGTCTCGTGCGAAAGTTCGTAGTGGACAAAAAGTGAAAAGAGGCGATGTAATTGGTTATGTTGGGACGACTGGATTGTCGACAGGAGCGCATTTGCATTACGAAATTCACAAGAATGGAGAACCTGTAGATCCAATTATGTATTTCTACAATGATGTAGATCCAGACGATTTCATTAAAATTTATCAAAACTCTAAAAAATTGTCATTATCTTTGGATTAAACGCTGATAATGAACGTAGACCTGCCTGATAAACTATATTACTCGATTGGCGAAGTCGCCAAAGCCTTTGATGTAAATGCATCGTTGATTCGATTTTGGGAGAAAGAATTTGAAATTATTCAACCCAAAAAGAACAAAAAAGGAAATCGATTATTTACCAAAAATGATATTGATTGTTTCAAGAATATCTATTATTTGGTAAAAATAAAAGGCTATACGTTAGAAGGTGCAAAACAAGCGATTGGTAAAAAAGGAATTGCGACAACAACAGATGAAATAGATGTTGTGAAGCGATTAGAAAATATAAAAGATGAACTCATCAAACTTAAAATGAGTTTTGAGTCGGAAGAAATTTTAGAAAAAGATGAACTGAATTAAGTTCATCTTTTTTGGTTATAAAACTTTTGTTTCAATAAATTTAAAGCCAATTGCAAGTATAAAACTTATAATGATTAGAATCCAGTTTGGTTTTAGTTTAGTTTTTAATTCAAATAGTTTCGAAAAAATTTCAATCACTCTTTCTTTGTCAATAATTAAGATAACAAAGACTAAAACTTGATAAAAAATAGAAGAATTTAGCGCAACAATTTCATAGAAATAATCTTGTAGAATAATATTGATTAAAATTGTAGTTAATAACAAGCATGCAAAAATTCTTGTCCTTCTAAAAAGTAATGTGATTGCACCAATCACTTCAAAAATTCCGATGATTATTGGATACCCTTTGGTAAAACTATAAAAATTCCACATCAATCGATGACCTTCAGAAAGATGATTATTAATGCTGTTATCCATATTTGTGAATTGAGTAGGTTTTACAATTCCATACACAAACATTGATATTGAAACCGTAAATATTGCTGACCAATAAAGTATATAGATTAGTTTTTGTTTCATTTATTTTTTAAAATTATTTAGAATAATCATTACAATTTTTATAATTAATACAATAATAGTGATTGGAAGTAAGAAGAGTAAAATGGAGTATAAACTCCAAAAATCATTTAAAATTTTAAAATATTGTAAAAAAAATAAGCTAATCAAGTAAAGCCAGAATAAAAAAACTAAAATGAGAAGGTTATTTATTTTGAATATTTTTCGTTCAACGAAATAAAAAGTCAAAATAATCAAAAGTGGTATTGCAATAGTATAAACGTAAAACATATTTTAGGTTAATAGTTGGTTATAAGCTACGATGAACTCTTCCAATTGTTGTAAAGTTACTTTATCAATAATTTTTCCTTCCGAATTTACTTTTCCTTTAACACCTTGAATGAGTAAAGTTGTTTCATTATTGAAGTTTGTCATCAACGTTTTCATTATCAATTGCAATTCTTCATGTCCTTTTTCTCCATTTGCAGACGCAGTGATAATTCCTAAAGGTTTTCCATCAAAAATGGTTGTAGAAACGCACCATTCTAATACATTTTTTAATCCACTCGGAATACTAAAAATATATTCGGGCGTACAAATAATTATTCCATCAGCTTTTTCTATTTCAGTTCTAAAACCAAGTATTTCTTGCGGCGTATTTTCGATAGAACGTTCTGGATCAAAATGAGGAAGAGTTTTTAATTCATCAAAAACAGTACATTTGAAATATTGAGATGTAGAAGAAATAAAATTTTCTATGATTTTTTGATTAGATGAATTTTCGCTTGTGCTTCCATTAATGATGAAAATATTTTTCATTTTCGTTGATTTGAACATCTAAAATAGATAATTATTCTTAACTTATCTTAAGAAAATCTTCTGCTAAGATTTCGTAAATTTACAGATTCAAACGAAAACTCAATGTACTTAATATACGATACAGAGACAACTGGTCTTCCGAAAGATTGGAATGCGCCGATTTCTGACTCCGACAACTGGCCGCGTTGTATACAAATCGCTTGGCAATTGCACGATGAAATGGGGCAAATTATTGAACATCAAGATTATTTGGTGCGTCCAGATGGTTTTGATATTCCGTATGATTCTGAACGTATTCACGGAATTTCAACTGATTTAGCAACCGAAAAAGGTGTTCCATTAAAAGAAGTTTTAGATAAATTCAACGAAGCTTTAGGTAAAGCTAAATTTATTGTTGGACAAAATTTAGGTTTCGATATTAACATTATGGGAGCCGAATTTTATCGTCTGAATTATGAAAATAATTTAGCCGAAAAACCTGTTTTGGATACCTGTACCGAGGTGACTGCTGAGTTATTGAAACTTCCTGGAGGTCGTGGAGGTCGTTACAAATTACCAACGTTAACGGAATTGCATCAATATCTTTTTGGTGTTTCGTTTGGCGAAGCGCATAACGCAACTGCCGATGTGGAGGCAACTACGCGTTGTTTTTTCGAGTTGATTCGTAAAGGTATTTTTACAAAAAACGAGTTAGAAGTTGAAGATGAATATTTTGTTCGATTTAATGCAATTAATGAAACAAATATTCAGCCAGTTGGACTAAATCACGTAAATCTTAAAAAAGCTTCACAAGAAATTGCGAAAATTAAAGCCAAAGAAGATGGAGGAGATGAGGTTATTGATATTTCGGAAGAAGTTTTAGCACAATTCGAGAAAGCAAAATTTGCACATTTACATAATCACACACAATTTTCAATTCTTCAATCGACTATTTCTGTAAACGATTTGGTGAGTGCTGCGGCAAAAAATAAAATGACTGCAGTTGCAATTACCGATCATGGAAATATGATGGGAGCTTTTCATTTTAATGCAGAAGTACAAAATCATAATAAAGCTGCAAAAGTAAAGAATGAAGAGTTAATTGCTGACGGAGCAGAACCAACGGAAGTTATCTTAAAACCTATTATTGGTTCCGAATTCTTTGTTTGTGAAAATCATTTAGACAAAACAAAAAAGGATAATGGCTATCAAATTGTAATTTTTGCAAAGAACAAAAATGGTTATCATCATTTAGCAAAAATGGCATCGAAGGCTTATACTGATGGGTTTTACTACGTGCCTCGAATTGATAAAGCGATTATTGAAGAATATAAAGAAGATTTAATTGTTTTGTCTGGAAACTTACAAGGTGAAGTTCCAAACAAAATTTTGAATCTTGGTGAAAAGCAAGCCGAAGAAGCTTTACTTTGGTGGAAAGAGCAGTTTGGTGATGATTTTTACATCGAATTGATGCGCCACGGACAAGAAGATGAAGATCGTGTTAATCAGACTTTGCTTGCGTTTGCGCGTAAACACAATGTAAAAGTTGTTGCGACAAATAATACGTATTATATCAATCAAGACGATTCGAATGCACACGATATTTTGTTGTGTGTGCGCGATGCAGAAAAACAATCAACGCCAATTGGTCGTGGTCGTGGATTCCGTTTTGGTTTGCCAAATCAAGAATATTATTTTAAGTCGGAAGCAGAAATGAAACAATTGTTTCAAGACATTCCCGAAGCAATTATTAATATTCAAGAAATTGTTGATAAAATAGAAGAATACACGCTTTATCGAGATGTATTACTTCCAAAATTTGATATTCCCGAAGAATTTCATCACGCAGAAGATGATGAAGATGGAGGGAAAAGAGGTGAGAATGCTTATTTAAAACATTTAACCTACGAAGGTGCAAAAATTCGTTATCCAGAATTGACAGACGAAATTAAAGAACGTTTGGATTTCGAATTAGCCACAATTGAAAAAACAGGTTATCCTGGTTATTTCTTGATTGTACAAGATTTTATTGCTGCGGCGCGTAAAATGGGCGTATCGGTTGGTCCAGGTCGTGGTTCGGCGGCAGGATCAGCAGTTGCTTATTGTTTATGGATTACCAATTTAGATCCAATTCAGTACGATTTACTTTTTGAGCGATTCCTAAATCCTGATCGTGTATCTATGCCCGATATCGATATCGACTTTGATGACGAAGGTCGATCGTTGGTAATGGATTATGTGATTGATAAATATGGAGCAAATCAAGTAGCGCAAATCATCACTTATGGTACAATGGCGGCGAAATCTTCGATTAAAGATACGGCGCGTGTATTGGATTTACCATTGTTTGATGCGAACCGTGTTGCAGGTTTGATTCCGAATATGAAGTTATCTAAAATCTTCAATTTAGATGAAGCTGCATTAAAAGGAGCCTTAAAACCAGAAGAGTTTGATGCTGTAAGCGAATTTAAACGTTTATCGAATGGAGACGATTTAGCTGCGGAAACTATTCAGCAAGCAAAAATCTTAGAAGGTTCTGTTCGTAACACGGGAATTCACGCGTGTGGGGTAATTATTACGCCAGATGATATTACGAATTTCGTACCTGTAACAACAGCTAAAGATTCAGATTTATATGTAACGCAGTTTGATAACTCGGTTGCAGAAAGTGCCGGATTATTGAAGATGGACTTTTTGGGGTTGAAAACCTTAACCTTGATTAAAGATACCATCAAATTAGTAAAAGCGAGAACAGGAATCGAAATCAATCCGGATGAAATTCCGATTGACGACGAAAAAACATATGAGCTTTTCCAGCGTGGCGAAACGGTTGGGGTTTTCCAATACGAGTCACCCGGAATGCAAAAATACATGAAGGATTTACGTCCGACAGTTTTCGCGGATTTAATTGCCATGAATGCCCTTTATCGTCCTGGGCCTATCGAATATATTCCGTCGTTTGTTCGCCGTAAAAATGGTGAAGAACCAATTCAGTACGATTTGGATGCGATGGAAGAATATTTATCAGAAACCTACGGAATTACGGTTTATCAGGAGCAAGTAATGTTGCTTTCGCAAAAATTAGCAGGTTTCTCGAAAGGTGATGCCGACGTTTTGCGTAAAGCAATGGGGAAAAAGCAAAAAGCTGTCTTGGATAAAATGAAACCAAAATTTGTTGCGCAAGCTTCAGAAAAAGGGCATGATCCTAAGATTTTAGAAAAAGTTTGGACAGACTGGGAAGCCTTTGCATCCTATGCCTTCAATAAATCGCACTCGACGTGTTATGCATGGGTAGCGTATCAAACAGCTTATCTGAAAGCACATTATCCAGCAGAATATATGGCGGCTGTTCTTTCAAATAATATGAATGATATCAAGCAAGTGACCTTCTTTATGGAAGAGTGTAAGCGAATGGGATTGGCGGTTCTTGGTCCAGATATCAATGAATCGATTACGAAGTTTAACGTAAACGAAAATTATGAAATTCGTTTTGGAATGGGAGCTGTAAAAGGTGTTGGGCAAGCCGCAGTAAACTCGATAATTTCTGAACGTGAAGCAAATGGTCCGTTCAAAGATATATACGACTTTGTTAAACGTGTCGAATTGCGAACAGTGAACAAAAAAACAATCGAAAACTTAGTTTTAGCTGGAGGTTTTGATTCGTTTGAATTTCATCGTGGACGTTATTTTTTTATCGATAATACAACGACGAATCTGGAAAAATTAATCAAATATGGAGGAAATTATCAGGAGCAAAAAAACTCTTCTCAAACTTCTTTATTTGGTGATTTTGGAGGAGATTCTGTTGTAGAAGATGTGGTTCCGATGTTGCCAGATTGTGAGAAATGGAATATGTTACAACGTTTGTCGAAAGAGAAAGAAGTTGTTGGAATTTATATTTCTTCGCATCCTTTGGATGATTTCAAACATGAGTTGAAAATGGCTTCAAATTGTAGTATTTCTGATATCAATGCGAATGAAGATAATTTTGTCAACAAAGAAGTTTCAATTTGTGGAATGATGTCAAATATTCAACATAGAATTGCCAAAAATGGAAACGAATTTGGTATTTTTACGTTTAGTGATTACACCGATTCGATGGATATCATGGTTTTTGGTAGCGATTATATGAAATATAGACACTTTATGCAGGAAAATATGTTCTTGAATTTGAAATTGAATATCTCGAAAAAAGAATTCAAAGACAAAGAAGGAAATGTAACGCAAGGTCGTGTGTATAAAAACATCACAAATATTTTGTTGTTGAATGAAATTGTTGAAAAACAAGCCGAAAAAATGACGGTGAAGATTGAAGTTCCAGAATTTTCGGAAGAAACATTTAGCAAATTATCAGATATTATGTTCAAATATCAAGGAGATAAATTATTAAAAATTCAATTAATTGATCCAAAAGATTATTTGAATAATTTAGATTTACCAGCAAGTAAAATCAAAATTAACATTTGTCGAGATTTGTTGAAAGAATTAGATGAATTGCAGGAAATTACATTCAAACTGAATTAATTATTCGTTTCATCTATTGAATAATTGATAGATAATATGAACGAAATTTTTCAAGAATAAAATTTTATGTAGATTTGTAAACTTAAGATTAGATAAAAAAAATATAAGATTATGGCATTAGAAGTAACAGACGCATCATTTGCATCAGATATTATAGAGTCAGGAAAACCAGCAATGGTTGATTTTTGGGCTGTTTGGTGTGGTCCTTGTAGAATGGTTGGTCCAGTTGTGGAAGAGCTTGCTACAGAATATCAAGGAAAAGCAGTTATTGGTAAAGTTGATGTAGACACAAACCAAGAAGTTGCAGCAAAATATGGAATTCGCAACATTCCTACAATTTTATTCTTCAAAGACGGAGAAGTAGTAGACAAAGTTGTTGGAGTTGTTCCAAAAGAGCAATTAGTAGAAAAATTAAACGCGATTTTATAATAAATTAAATCGCTGATTTTGAAATAAAAGAATCTCGGATGCAAAATTTCCGAGATTTTTTTTGAAAAAAGTTTAGGTTTTATCAGAAAACCGCCTATATTTGCAATCCGAAATCGATACAGATTTTGATCCGGTAGTTCAGTTGGTTAGAATACTTGCCTGTCACGCAAGTGGTCGCGGGTTCGAGTCCCGTCCGGATCGCAAAAAGTTCGTTCTTTTACACAATATATTTTTTATAATTTCTGATCCGGTAGTTCAGTTGGTTAGAATACTTGCCTGTCACGCAAGTGGTCGCGGGTTCGAGTCCCGTCCGGATCGCAATTTTTTATAAAAATTCATAAAAAATATATCAATTTATAATTTTCTGATCCGGTAGTTCAGTTGGTTAGAATACTTGCCTGTCACGCAAGTGGTCGCGGGTTCGAGTCCCGTCCGGATCGCATCTATTTCTTTTTCTATTTTAGTGCGATCGAAAATTATAAATAAAAAAACAGACTGATCCGGTAGTTCAGTTGGTTAGAATACTTGCCTGTCACGCAAGTGGTCGCGGGTTCGAGTCCCGTCCGGATCGCCAACTTTTATAAGCTTCACTTATTGTGAGGCTTTTTTTTGCTCCAAACTTTTTATTTTTGCATAACGCATAACGCATAACAATGAATCATATTTATTTGGTGAACGCCTTGGTTACAGATGAAACGGGTAGAATGTTAGCTGTCCGAAAAAAGAAATCGAAATTTTTTCAGATGGTTGGTGGAAAACGAGAACAAGATGAAGAATTATTAACCACACTTCGACGCGAATTTTTAGAAGAGATTAATGTTGATATTCTACAGCACGATGTTTCATTTTTAGGGCAACACACTTCTATTGCCGTTAATGAAGTTAATACCGAAGTTTATGCAAATGTATTTCATGTTAAATTAAAATCATTAGAAACGCTTAAAATCGCTTCTGAGATAGAAGAAATGGCGTGGATAACGAAAGAAAACTACAAAGAATTTCAATTGGCTCATTTATTAGAAGAATTCAGTTTACCGATTTGGTTAGAAATGAAATTTTAAGGAAATATTTTGAAATATATTAATGCGATTAAGTTGCATTAATTAAGAAATAATCTATCTTTATTAAAAAAATAAACGATGGAGATAATTATAAAAACAATATTGGTTGGCGTTGGTGCAACAATTGTGATGGATATTTGGGCTTTTATTTTGAAATTATTCAATATTAAATCTTTGGATTATAGATTTGTAGGACGTTGGATTGGACATTTTGCAAATGGAAAGTTTACACATGATAAAATATTTGATTCAAAACCAATTCAAAATGAAATTTTTATCGGTTGGTTGGCGCATTACTTAATCGGAATTACATTTTCTATTTTATTAGTCGTGATTTTTGGGGTAGAATGGTTAAATCATCCGACCGTTTTTCCCGCTTTATTTGTAGGATTGTTTACAATTGTAGCACCTTTTTTTATTATGCAACCAGCATTTGGGCTCGGACTTGCATCTTCCAAACTTCCATCGCCAAATGTAATGCGTTTTCGCAGTTTACTCACACATTTTATTTTCGGTTTTGGCTTATACATTTCTGCATTAATTCTTTCTCTATTCTAAATATTTTTCAAAAAAGTTTGTAACGTTTTTATTTTTTTTCTACTTACTAGTAAACACTAAAATAATTAAACGATGAAATCTATTTGGGAAGCAACAGTTGAAAATAATGTTATCAGAATCGAGAATAATTGGTTTTCTGGCGAAAAACTTTTTGTAAATGACAAATTACAAGATTATCAAATTAACTATTTTTCTGCGCCAATTTTAACGGGGCATTTGAAAAATTCTAAAGATGAAAAGTTAAATATCAAAGTAAATATTTTGCAAGAATTTTTCGGAGTCAATTGTATTTTATTTATCGATGATGAACAAGTTGCGTTGAAAAAAATAAAGTAACGATTTTGGAAGCTAAACAAACTCTTTTTTTAGAATTAATCGATCAGCACAAAGGGATTTTACACAAAATCGCTATGATGTATATGGATAATTCTGAAGATCAAAATGATTTGATACAAGAGATTGTTTTGCAGTTATGGAAATCTTTTGATCGTTTCGAAGGTAAGTCTCAATTTTCGACATGGATGTACCGCGTTTCGTTGAATACGGCGTTAACTTATTTTAGAAAAGAAAAGAGAAAAGCAGATCGTCATACTTTTTTAGAAAATATTGATCAAGTAGATGAGGTGGATTCTGGTGAAAAAGAAACGCAACTCGAATTGTTTTACAAAGCAGTTCATGAATTAAATAAAGTAGAGAAAGCATTGATTTTTCTGTTTTTGGAAGGGCAAAATCACAAGGAAATTAGTATCAACTTGGGAATTTCGGAAGTAAATGCACGTGTGAAATTGAACAGAACGAAAGAAAAAATACAAATCATCATAAAAAAATACGGTTATGAATTTTGATGAATTACAAAAACAATGGGACAATCAATCTTCAGATGAAGTGAAAATTGATCCAAATCTTGAACTTAATCAAGAAGCAAATACCATTATTGATAAAGTAAGAAAAACATTGAAACAAGAATTTTATTTTCAATCATTAGGATTATTGTTTTTATATGCTTTTCCTTTCTTATTTGATGCAAATACGCCAACAATTTGGTGGACATTGTTGTGTATTTCGTTGTCTTTTTTGGTACCGTTTATTTATATTTTCAAGTTTTATAAACGATCTTATCATTTGGAATATAATTCGCTAAAGAACATCAATTGGTTTTATTATAATTACAAATCTGCGATTGATATTTACAGTATTTATTCGTACTTGATTTCTATTTTAGTGTTGATGGTTATTGGTATTTCGTATATCCAGCATCCAAACTCGTTGCAATTTGAATACAAATTTCAGTTTTATCTTTATATTTTTCTTACACTATTTTTCTATGTTTTAATTTGCGTTTTATTATTAAAATGGTGGATTTCTACTTATTATAAAAAGAATCTGGTAGAATTAGAAAATATATTACATCAATTAGAAGAGTAACCAAAAGTTACTCTTTTTTTAATATGGAATATCAAGTACAAACTTAAATTTCATTGGAACATTATTTCGGAGAATTTCTACAGAAATTTGCTGAAATTCATTTTTAATCATGAATTTTTCGATATCATTTAAACTCATTTTATTCACTTGTTTTCCATCCAATTTTGTAAGTATATCATTTGCTTTCAAACCTACTAAATCTGCATTCGATTTTTTACGAACCGCTTCTATTTTATAAACAGGTTTCATTTCAAATTGGTAATTCATCTTTTGTGTTGTAGTACCATTGTCTTTATCAACATCGTTTGTGTTGAATGTCATTCTAACCGATGTTTTTTTTCACTCAAATTGATCGTGAATTATCGTTAATCCGCTTCTATTGTAGTGGAAAGCATCTTTGAAATTTCGATTCGGTTTATAATAAAACAACTGATTTTTATAATCTAAAATAATTGTAAATCTTCTCAAAATTTCATTGCCGATAGAACCTTTTCGATTATTTTTTAAGTTAAGATATTGGATCGATTCGATGTCTGGAATAGCAATTAAAGGTTGATTAAGTTTATATTTATCTAAGTTTACGGCATCTATAACTCCACGTTTGCCATTAATAGAACCATTAAAACCTTTGCCCAATTCATCCGAAAATACATGTTGTAAAGGTGCTAAATTCTCAATTTGATTTTCGAAAAGCCACAAACCATCACTATTTCCAATGTCTATCAACATTTTTTGATTTGTGTAAGTTGTTTGATGCGTAAAATCAACAGTTGTAAAAGGTTTTATTTCTGGACTTATTTCTAATGGATTTGATTGAAATTTCTTTAATTTTTTAACTTCAAGAATAGATTTATAAATGGTGATTTTTCTTTTTGCATAATCTACTTGAATTGGATAGTTTTTAAAAAATTCAGAACCAATTATTCCATGAACATCAATTCCTAACCGAGAAAAGAGGTTGAAATTCTCGTCTTGTATCACGATAATATCCATATTGTTTGAAGAATAATTTTGACCTAAAACGATTTGATTTTTTGATGAAAAAAATCCTTTTGTATCAGCATTATCTTTTCCTAGACCTTTTAAATTAATTTGGCGAAGATTGTTTTTGTTGATTGTTTTGTCATATTGGCTGAATAAAATAGTTTCTTTAAGTCCAGAATCTACAATGAAATTCATTTGATGACCATTAAATGTAATTGGAACAACAACTAAATTCTTGATAAATTGAAATGAGATAGTTTCTTTATTTACATTTTCAGACAAAGAAAGTTCCTTTTTTTGTGCATGAATTTGTAAAAAAGTAAACACAAAAATTATTGAAAGTAATAATCTAATTTTCATTCAAATTTCAGTTTTTATTAAAATTATGCAAAAAAATGATGTGATAATAAAATTATTCTTAATATCCAAATTGAAACTTTAACATGTTATTGTGTAACCTTTATGAATTTTGAACATCTATATTTTATAAAATTGATAAATGATTTTAAAACCAATAGATGACAAAAATTTACTTCTTTTTTTTATGTTTTATAACGTTTGCAAATGCGCAAGATTATAAAAAAGATACGATAGAATTACACGAAACGATTTTGTATGATAAAAGCAAATTTCGCTTGAAACGTGTTGGTCCAGAAACAAAATCTAAAAGTATTTGCCTTCAATTTTCTACAATAAAAGATAGTGTAAAATGGAATAAACCGATCATAGAAAGTTTTATTCAGGTGAATGCTCCTAAGAAAGATTTTATTGTAAAAGCGATTAATTTTAATTTTTCATATCCTCCAAAAGAAGAAAGTTTTAAATTAAATTTAAAACTATATAAATCGTCTAAAAATACTCCTGTTGATAATGTATTTTTTGAAAAGAATAATATTGAGATTTCTCCAAGCGATATTGTAAATCAATCGTACAAACTTGATTTAACCGATGATAATATTAGTTATAATGATGAATTTTATATAAGTGTTTTGATAACAAAAAGATTGGTTGATGAATTTGTTTGTTTAAGTGGTGTTATTTTGTCGAATGGATTTACAAGAAACTTAACGACAAATGGAGGTTTTGAGAAAAATCCTTTGGGAGCAAAACCATCTGTAAACGCTGATTTATTGATAAAAAGATAAAAGAGCTTTTCAGCTCTTTTATTATCGTGGTGTTCCCCACCCCCAAGGTGCTGGCGGAGTTTCAATTTCTTTTGTCAAGTCAAAATAGACATGGAATGGTGTTTTAGAACCAGCTTTTTGCAAATTGTAACTAAACGTTTTATCATCTAAGGTAATCCACCAAATATTTGTCGAAGCATAATCTATTAACGTTGCAGTTTCTTGATCGGCAGGAAACATCTGAAAATCTTTGAAACCATAATTTGTATTTGTTCCTCCATAAAATGTAATTGTTTCCGAAGTTCCATTTTTGTAACGATGATCGTGTTTTAGCGTGATGATTCCATCTTTTTTAGTCAAAATCCACGTTCTCGAATAATTATCACCAACATTGAACGGAATTTTAATTTCGTTTGTAGAACAACTTTTTACATGCATGGTTAATTTTTTACCTGCAAAATCATCGCGCGTAATATGTTCGGGCAATTTGCCTTCGTAAGCTTTACCGCAATGTTTTTCGAGATTTTTCCAGAATATTTCTGAAGGTTTTTCAGTTTGTGCAAAAAGTGAAGAAAAACCAATTAAAACGAATCCAAGTTGTAAACATTTTTTAATCATAATCAGTAATAAAATTATTCAATAATATTTTAAAGATAATCTTTTTAGAATTAATTGTTGAGCTTAATTTTCTATGCATAAAAAAGCCCTCGCTTGTTCAGGGCGAGGGCATATAGTTAAGTGTGTTATTTCTTCAAATAAAAATCTAAATTAAAATTAATTAATATCTATAATATTCTGGTTTATATGGTCCTTCAACCGTTACACCAATGTATTCTGCTTGTTCTTGAGATAAAACTTCTAATTCTACTCCTAATTTAGCTAAGTGTAATTCTGCAACTTTTTCATCTAAATGCTTCGGTAAAGTATATACTTTATTTTTGTAAGCTGATGAATTTGTCCACAACTCGATTTGAGCTAAAGTTTGGTTAGAGAAAGAGTTTGACATCACAAAAGAAGGGTGTCCTGTTGCACAACCTAAGTTAACTAAACGTCCTTCAGCCAAAATGATGATGTCATTTCCGTTGATGTTGTATTTGTCAACTTGTGGTTTAATTTCTTCTTTCGTGTTTCCGTAGTTTCCGTTTAACCAAGCCATATCGATTTCGTTATCGAAGTGACCAATGTTACACACAACTACTTTGTCTTTCATTTTCTCGAAATGCTCTGCACGTACAATTCCAAAGTTACCAGTAGTCGTAATTACGATATCAGCGTTTGCAACCACTGTATCTAATTTTTTTACTTCGTAACCTTCCATAGATGCTTGTAAAGCACAAATAGGGTCGATTTCAGTTACTGTAACAATTGCTCCAGCACCGCGGAAAGAAGCCGCTGTACCTTTACCAACATCACCAAATCCACAAACTACAACACGTTTACCAGCGATCATCAAGTCAGTAGCACGTTTGATAGCATCTACTGCAGATTCACGACATCCGTATTTGTTGTCGAATTTAGATTTTGTTACAGAGTCATTTACGTTAATTGCAGGCATAGGCAATGTACCTTTCTCCATTCTTTCGTAAAGACGGTGTACACCCGTAGTTGTTTCTTCTGATAATCCTTTGATCTCAGCAACCAATTCTGGGTAACGATCAATCACCATATTCGTTAAGTCTCCACCATCATCCAAAATCATGTTTAATGGTTTACGATCTTCTCCGAAGAATAATGTTTGCTCGATACACCAATCGAATTCCTCTTCGTTCATCCCTTTCCAAGCATACACAGGAATCCCAGCAGCAGCTATTGCAGCAGCAGCGTGATCTTGTGTAGAGAAAATATTACATGACGACCATGTAACATCAGCTCCTAAAGCAACCAACGTTTCGATTAATACTGCAGTTTGGATTGTCATGTGTAGACAACCTGCAATGCGAGCACCTTTCAAAGGTTGAGCAGCTTTGTACTCTTCACGGATAGCCATCAACCCAGGCATTTCTGCCTCAGCCAACGTAATTTCCTTTCTTCCCCACTCAGCTAAAGAAATATCTTTAACTTTGTATGGAATGTATTGCGTTTTTGTATCCATCAATTGATATATTTAACTAACTTTTTTTTTAAGTTTATAAGGAACAAATTTACAAACAAATTTCGATTAATAAAATGCCCGTTATCGATTATATTAACGATTTTAAACATACCCGCATTATTACGTGGAATGTAACAGAATCGAATGAAGAATTATTAGAATATCTTCATTTAGAGGACTATAGAATAGAAAAATATAATAATCTTCGACCTAAACAGGCGAGAGAATATCTTGGTTTGCGCGCTTGTCTAAAGAAATTGGACTTGGATTATGATGTAAATTATGACGAAAGAGGAAAACCTTTTTTACCTACAAATAAAGAAATTTCTATCACGCATTCCTATGGATTGGTTTCTGTTGGCGTGAGCGAATATAATATTGGGATAGATATTGAATTGGCTCGACCAAGAAAAATTTTAAACATTAAACACAAATTTGCGCGTCCAGATGAAATCGCTTGGATTCCGCAAGAACATGAAACTGAATATTTGCATGTAATTTGGGGAATGAAAGAAGGTTTGTACAAATTGAATGGTGGAAATCTTTGGAATTTTCTGAATCATTATCGTGCAGAAGAATTTGAATTAATAGAAAATAAACAATTTATTTGTTGGATTTCGGATGATGTGAAATCTCGTAAATATCATGCATTCTATAAAATGATTGGTGAATATTATTTGGTTTGGGTGTTGGATTATGAATAAGTCGAAGTTTAAAATTAGAATTACGAATTTAGATTTTTGATTTAGAATGAATTATTTTTAACTCACAACTCACAACTTAAGAATGAACGATTTTATTGATTATATCCTTGCGCCTTACAAAACCTATTCTAAGTTGAATATCTTGCTCGAAACGATAGCAACTTTTTTCGGAATTATTTCAGTTTATTATACCTACAAACGCAATATTTGGGTTTATCCAACTACAATTATTTCAACATTTATTTTCATTTATTTATTTTTTAATTGGGGATTATATGGTGAAACAATTATTAATGTTTACTATACTTCAATGGCGATTTATGGTTGGATTTTGTGGCAAAAAAATCTTGAAGAAGATCATAAACATGTCGATGTTTCGTGGGCTTCGAAAAAAGAATATTTGTATGCAACGATTTTGTTTGCATTGAGTTTTCTGTTTATTCTGACGATTTATTATTTCCGTCCAGTTATTCAGAATGGATTTGACACAAGTTTTATCAATCAATGTCAATTTCATTATACTCAAATAGATTTTATAGATGCATCGACAACAGCCATCTTTTTGATTGGGATGTGGATGATGGCAAGACGAAAAATTGATAATTGGTTTTTTTGGATAATTGGTGATTTGGTGATGATTCCACTGATGATTCATAAAGGAGCTGTGATTACATCATTTCAGTATATTGTTTTGTTAGTTTTATCGATTATTGGACTAATTGATTGGATTAAATCTATTAAAAATTACCAAAAAATAGTGAGCGAGTAAATAAGTTTATTTTATTATTTTAGCATTAATTATTTATCAAAAATTTTACCTAAAAAAATATGGAAGATCAACACGTATATCAACAAAACCAATTGGTTGCAGAGGCAACGAGTGTAGAAAGGGCAAATTTCTATAAACATACTTACGGACACGTTGCAGGAGGAGTTTTAGTATTTGTTTTAATCGAATCTTTGATGTTAAAATCAGAAGCATTAGTAAGCTTTATGTTAAGTTTAACTTCTGGATATCTTTGGCTTATTTTATTAGCAGGTTTCATGGGAGTTACTTGGGTCGCACAAAAAATGGCTTATGGTTCGATTTCTAAATCAAAACAATACTTAGGTTACTTATTGTATATAATTGCAGAAGCTTTAATTTTTGTTCCAATGCTTTACATCGCATTGTATTATGGCGGAACATACGTTATAAAACAAGCAGCTGTAGTAACAGGAGGATTATTTGTAGGATTATCAGCTATTGTATTTTTAACAAAAGCAGATTTCTCTATTTTACGAGGAGCATTAACTATAGGATTTTTCTTAGCAATTGGATTGATTATTGCAGGAATGTTATTCGGGTTCGATCTAGGATTATGGTTCTCAGTTGGAATGTGCGCCTTAGCTGGTGGAGCAATTTTGTACAACACTCACCAATTAAAATATGAGTTCGGAACACAACAATATGTTGCAGCAGCATTGTCGTTATTTGCATCATTAATGTTACTATTCTGGTATATTTTAAGAATTTTTATGAGCAGAGATTAAACAGAAACAAACAATAAATTTGTATATTGAACCGTAGCATTTTTGTTACGGTTCTTTTTATTAAAATACTATGACAAATAAAGAAAAAGAAGTAGATAGAATACAATCTCCGTTTCGACCAAAAGATTGGAACGAGATTAGAATAAATGACTCTTGGGCATTGTTCAAGATTATGGCAGAGTTTGTAAATGGTTATGAAGCCATGTCAAAAATTGGACCTTGTGTTTCTATTTTTGGTTCGGCACGTACATCAAAAGAAAATCATTATTATCAATTAGCAGAGGAAATTGCCTATCAATTAACTAAAATAGGTTTTGGTGTTATTACAGGAGGAGGACCTGCAATTATGGAAGCTGCAAATAAAGGTGCTCAAAAAGGAGGAGGCTCATCTGTTGGTTTAGGAATTACATTGCCTTTCGAGACAGAATTGAACAAATATATTGACCGTGAATATGAAATAAATTTTGATTATTTCTTTGCTCGAAAAGTGATGTTTGTAAAATATTCTCAAGGATTCATCGTAATGCCAGGAGGTTTCGGAACATTAGATGAACTGTTTGAAGCATTAACTTTAGTTCAGACAAAGAAAACAGGTCGTTTCCCAATTGTGTTAGTTGGAACTGAATATTGGTCAGGTTTAATTGATTGGATCAAAGAAACAGTTTTGAGAGAAGGTTATATTTCTGAGAAAGATTTGGATCTTTTCCGTTTGGTTGATACAGCAGAAGAAGCAGTTGCTCACATCGAGAATTTCTACGAAAAATATAATATTAAGCTTAATTTTTAAGCAACAAAAAACCTCATCATTTGATGAGGTTTTTTATATTTTTATGATTGAATTTATTTTAAATCAACTACTTCAAAAACCATATCTTGGTAATCATTAGCTTCATAAAAAATACCAATTTTATTTTTTGATATATTCGTTAAAACGGAATAAGCCGAAGAATTTGGTTCTATAGTTTTGAAAAAATTCCATGTTTTCGCTTGATCTCTACTTACTTTCAATCCCAGGTTTTTGACTATCTTTTGAATCATGCAAATTACTAAACACAATATCTTTTCCTAAAACCAATGTCGAAGCATTACAAGTTGGATCAATTAATTGTTCATCCATTTTAGAAGTCCATGTTTTTCCTTGATCTTTTGAGATAAATATTTTACGGAAACCAGCATTTTGAATGCGCGCATTTAACATCCAATTTTTGTTTCGTCAGCTTTTTCTGCAACACTCGAAATTCGTTCCCACGTTTTTCCATGATCTTTACTTCCGAATACGTAAACACCGTCTTTCAATCGAACCAATGTATTCAAAATCCAACCTTCTTTTGTGTATGCGCCACGACCAGAAGTAATGAATTTAAAATCTTTTTTCCATTCCGTTGGCGTAATTTGGTCCGTAATATCAACAGGTTTTGACCACGTTTCTCCATTGTCAGCACTTTTTACAAAATGTAATCGAAATTCATTTTTCGCAATTTTATGATTCATGTAATTGTAAAAAAGATAAATTTCTTTTGTCTTTTCATCCAAAACCATTGATACATCAGAAGCAGATTCTTGATCTGGAAAATCGATAACTCGCTTGATTGCTGACTATGTTTTTCCCTTGTCATCACTTTTCCTAATCACAATATTGATATTAGGATTGTAAAGTAAATCGCCACAATTTGGAACACGCTCGTCGATTGCCGCAATCAATATTCCTTTTGCTGATGTAATGATACTCTAAATGCGATAACATTTGACATCCGATTGATTTTGATTGTAAATAAAACTTGTTTGTTGGTTTGGGCAAATCCCAGCGTATAAGCGAAGGAAAAAATGGCAAGTAGAATTTTTCTTTTTTGTCATGGTGTAAATTAACCGACAAGTTATT
Organism: Empedobacter sp. UBA5528; assembly: GCF_002426075.1. NCBI lineage: Bacteria > Pseudomonadati > Bacteroidota > Flavobacteriia > Flavobacteriales > Weeksellaceae > Empedobacter > Empedobacter sp. UBA5528. The sequence continues at coordinate 90,408 of NZ_DINY01000005.1, forward strand.
GATTTTTCAACGATTTGTGAAAATGAAAAGCCATCAAAACGAATTTTAATGGCTTTTTTTAAAATTAATTTTTAATCAGTTTCGCCGACGATTTTCGATTTTTAGCTTCAATGTCAAGAATGTAAATACCTTTTGGTAATTCTTTGATGTTAAATTGATGTATTGCTGAAAATTTTCCTGAAAACTCTTTGATTAGTTTTCCTGTTAAATCATAGATTTTTACTTTTTCTGAATTAATATTTAATGAAAAAGAGGAAGAAACCGGATTTGGAGTTACAGAGATTTTTTCTAAAGTAATCTCAATACTATCTGTTGATAAATTTGCTTTTGCATTCCCGAAAATTCTAAATTCACCTGGATTTAGATTAACTGTAAATGATGAATTTGTATTGGTGACATTCAGCGTTGTTTCGTCCATCAAATTGTACCAATTTCCTGTAAATGGAAAAAGTGGCGCAATTGCTTGAGTGCTTGTTGTGAAGTTTGCAATAACAATTACCTCATATAAATCAGACGACGATAATAAATTATTTGTAATCTGAATACGCGGTTTTAAATCTCCAGATGTAATTGTATAATTATCAGTTTCGAAAACTTTGTTGTTTAATTTAAGACCAATAATTTTTGACCAAACTTCATAAACAGATTTTCTATCGGCATTTGTTAAGTAACCAATTTCGCTTGGAATAGGTTTTGGATTGGTGCGACATCCGTCATTATTTGTTCCATCTTCGCAATGATTGATCGAATAATCATATCCTAATTCTCCAAATTGCCACAACATTTTAGGACCAGGAATCGTAAATAGAACGGCACCTAAAGCTTTTTGTCTTTCTAAAGAAGTTTTTAAATCTTTTACATTATAAGTTCCTGATGATGCACCATATTGTAAATTCTTGTACATCATTCTTTCTTCATCATGACTTTCTGCGTAGGCAACCAAATGTTTTTTCGTAAAACCTTTTACAGTATGCTTCAACCAATCAAAGTTACTATCCGAAGCATATCCCATTGTATTTTGATTAAAATTATTAGTCGCTTTACCCCAAAGCATAATTCCTTTACCTTCGTTAATGCGATAATTCGCCCATTCTGTTTCCTCTTGTGCTGAACCATTATTTCCTAAATGTTCAAAAATGATGTAGGAATTCGGATCAATTGTCCATTGCATATCTGCATATTTTTTTAAAATTGCTACACGATCAGCCTGATATCCGTTTGTACAAGTTTCATCAGAAGGTGTACAATTTTGTGTAAATCCTTTTGTTAAATCCCATCTAAATCCATCAATTTTGAACTCTTCAATCCAATGTTTTAATGTACGTTGTACATAATTTTGAGTTGGTGTTAATTGATGATTTAAATCGTATCCAACATTGTAACTATGTTTTGAGGTTTGATTAACATAAGGATTTGTAGCAGTTGGTTCTCCAAAACCATCATTGTCGGGATCATTCATCCACATTCTAACCAACGGAGATCGACCATAAACATGATTTAAAGCAACATCTAAAATGATTGAAATTCCATTTTGATGACACAAATCGATGAACTCTTTCATTTTATCTGCTGGTCCATAAGCTTTATCCAAAGCAAGATGATAAGCTGTATTATAACCCCAAGAAATATTTCCTTCAAACTCCATTACGGGCATAACTTCGATTGCGTTGATGTTTAATTTTTTGAAATAATCAAAATCATCAATTAAAGATTGCCATGTTTTTGTCGAATTGAAATCACGAATTAATAATTCGTAAATCATCAAATTCTCTTTATTTGGGCGATTGAAATTTGAAACTTTCCAATTGTATTTTGCTTGATTTGTTTGTAAAACCGAAACTTCAAATTGTTGTCCAGTAGGATATACAGGTATATTGGGATAAGTTGAAGCGGTAATATACGGATCGTCATAAGGAGATAAGACTAATGTTGAATAAGGATCTGCAGTTTTGATTCCGTCACTTGTTCGATATTGAAACGTATAGATTTCACCTGCTTTAAGATTAGATAATTCAATCCAATATAAATCCTTGTTAGTTGTATCTCGATTCATCACATATTGATCAGAAAGTTGCCAATTATTGAAACTTCCGATTACATGAATGAACTCTTTTTGTGGAGCGTATAAAACCAAATATGCTTTTGTAAAATCATTATTCAAATAATTAATTCCTTCATGTAAATTAGATGGAATGGCTACATCTTTAACCGTTGGTTTGATATTAATTGTAAAAGATTTGCTTATTGTTTGACCATTAAAAGTTGCATTTAATGTATAATTCTGATTTTGTAAAATGGTATAATTTTTATCAAAAGAAGTTGAATTATTTAATGCATCAATTTGAGTTCCGTTAGCAGATAATGTCCAATTAGCAGATTTTGTAGCTATCGCTTTGATGTTAAAACTTGATCCTGAAGAAACATTTGTAATTGAATTTTCGAGCGGATTAGTTAAAGTAACTTTGAAAGAACCTACCGAAATAGAAAGATCCGTAGTTTGTTGTTTTCCATCTGCACTTCTAAAAACAACATCTATTGCTGTAATATTTTTAGAAGTATCAACTCCATAGAATTGATAAATAGATGTAGGGATTTCTAATTTGTAGGTTGATCCAGAAACGAAAGTTAATTTGGGTTGAGTGGTATTATTTCCCCAACTTTCAATTATATTTTCCCATTGTTTTCCATCAATAGTTACGCCTGTATGCGCATAAATATCTCCTGAATAATTGGCAAGACCTGTTCCTGTTTTATCGAAGTTTATTACAACTGCTTGGTTTGCTTCGGGTGGTGAAGGAGTTGTTGTAATTTGTGCTTTGGTAAAAGATATTACCATTAAAAGCATTAAAATAGATAGAATGTTTTTCATGTTTTGTGTAGTTTTAGAAAAAAGCCATTAAAAAACGTAATTGAATTTTAATGGCTTTTAAAAAATTATTTGTTGATGAGAAAAAATTTTATTGAGCTTCTACTGTATAAGTTTTCTTGTTGAAATTAGCTGTGATTTTATATTTCCCAGCTTTTATTTTGATGTTAGTACCGTCTTTGTCTGTTAATTCTCCTGCATTACTTGTACCACCAAAATTTGTTCCCCAATCATTATTTAAACGGAATTTAAATTCTCCATCTTTTAATGTTGTAGTAATAGTCCAAGCATCTAAAGTACCATCATAAGACAATTTTTGGTCTGGACCATCCCATCCGTTTGCTGTAGCGTCACCTACTAATCCCCAAGAATAATTATCTAATTTATAAGTTAGATTTGTTAAGTCCATAGTTATCTTGTAAGTACCGGCATCTACTGCGATGTTTTTACCTCCTTTTTCAAGTTTTCCATTAGATCCACCATAATCTAACTCCCATTTGTTGTCTTGACGGAATTTGATTTCACCAGCTTTTAAATCTGTATACGCTACAAATACATTTGTAACATCAGTTTTCCAAAATTGAACATCTGGCCCGTCCCAACCGTTAGGAGTAGCAGAACCAACAACACCCCAATTTGTAGATAAATCTGTTGGATATGGCGTTATTTTTAATATATTGACATTAGAAATTAACTGTTGAGAACCAGGAGTACCAACTGTAGAGACAATACGATATTCTATTTCTCCTTCTTTAAAAGGTTCTAATCCTAAAGCAATAACTGCTAAATTCAATTCTTTTACGGTAACATCAGCTGTTAATGTTGAAGTTGAAGTAAGAACTTGATGATTTTCAAAATTATCTCCTTTTACATCAATTTGTAATTCATATTTAGGAGGAGTATTTGTTCCATAATTTGCGGCACTCCAATTAAATGTCATTGCTGTATTTGCAGCATTTTCTTCTAATAATTCAATTGTTGATGAAGCAGGTGTTTCTACTTTCGGTGCAACAAAATTTGAGGGATCTAATTTGATGATATCTTCATCATCGTTACATGCGCTTAAGGCAAAAATACTCGCACAAGCTAACGAAATATATTTTATAAAATTTTTCATCTTAATAACCTGGGTTTTGAGTTAAGTTTGGATTAATGACAATAATATTGTTTGGAATTGGGAAGATAGCTTTTGTAGCATCTACAGAAGTTCCGTTATGAACGCCTCCTTTCCAAGGCCAATTGTAATTATTTGTATATCTACTGAAACGAATTAAATCCGTTCTACGCGTTCCTTCCCAGTACAACTCTCTTGATCTTTCTGCTAAAATGAAATCTAAGTTTAATTGTCCGTCAGTAATATTACCTGATGTATTTCCGTATGCACGAGTTCTTAATTCGTTGATTAAGCTCAATGCAGTTGCACGATCACCACCAGTTCCTCCACGTAAAACAGCTTCGGCATAGTTTAAATAAACTTCTGCTAAACGAATTATAGGAACATCTGTGTCAACATATTCTCCTGTTGCGTCGTTTGCACTTTTTCCGTCTGAACGTTTATTTGACCATTTGTAAACAGCATAACCTTCTCCAAATGTACCTATGTTGTTAATTTCAAATGTTTGTCCATCTGTAAAGAACATCGCACGTTTATCTTTCCATGCAGTTGGATTTCCGTTACTGTCTTTCGTTGTTACAGCATCTGTAAATTGATTCACCAATGCTTTTGTAGAACGAGGACCTCCCCATCCACCATTTACACCATAATCAGCAGCTGTCATTTTTCCACCAATTGCAGCTTTTACTAAGAAAGTAGAACCTCCATATGTACGAGAATTATTTCCGTCAAAATTTAAAACGAAAATAGCTTCGTTCTGCGCGCCATTCGTATTGTTATCAGCTAAAAATAATTCGTCATAAGCAGAACCATTTTTATTTCCATCAGTTATGTTAAGCGTATATCCAGCTTGCATAGCCAATTTAGAATAAGTGATGGCTTCTGTATATTTTGCTTCACCAATCCAAGTTTCTGCATTTAGATATAAACGAGATAATAATGCTTCGGCAGCTGCTTTGTCTACACGTCCGTATTCGTTTGTACGACCAGCTTTTAATTCAGCTTCGATAGCTTTTAGTTCGCTTTCAACGAANNAAGTGAAAATCTCTTTACGATTGCTTTGTTTCGGTAATTCAGAAGAAACTTCTGTTACTAACGGAACATTCGCATATAAATCCATTAAGCTATAATAAGCATATGCTCTAATGAAACGCGCTTCAGCTACATATTCTTTCACTTCTGGAGTTGTGCTTGATAAAGCTTCAGCGTTTGCAATAAATGAATTAGAGAAAGAAACGGTTTGTGCTAAACGATAATACATCGCTTCAACAAAACTGTTACTTGCTCCCCAAGAAATCTCATGCAAGTTTGGTAAACCTGGATCTCCCCAGCCAACAATAGATTCGTCTGTTGTTAATACATTTAAGTTGAACATTAAACGAGTATATTGAGAAGCACCTTCGTCAATACCTTGAATATCTCCACTTCCCGCTGGACCTTTTTGTCCAGTAAGTGCTAAAGAAGAATATACTTTTGCTAAAGCAGATTTTGCAGTAGCAACATCTTTGAATACATCAAATTGTGTATAAGTATCTGGATCATTTGGCATTAAATCTAAATCATCATGACATGAAGAAACAGAGAAAGCCAATGCCGCAGCTAAAATATATGTTGAAATTTTAATCTTTTTCATTGTAGTTTTCTTAGAAATTAACATTTAAACCAAATACATACGTTCTCGGTCTTGGATAAAAACTATTATCAATTCCGCGGTAAATTTCAGGATCTAAACCACTGTAATTTGTGAATACAGCTACGTTTTGAACCGCTCCATAAAGACGAATATCTAATCCTTTGATTGCTTGTTTTAGGTTGTAACCTAATGTAATGTTATCAATACGGAAGAAAGATGCATCTTCTATAAAGTGGTCACTTAACAAATTAGTTTCTGTGATACTTGTGAAACCTGTGTTGTAGTAGCTTGAAAGCACATTAGATAAATAGTTTTGACCATTTCCTGTCGCTTTTTTGCTGTAACCTTTAGACGAAGCCATGTTATTGTAAGCATAGTTTCCGATATTAGCACGAGCAGTTGCACTTAAATCCCAATTTTTGTAACGGAAGAATGTATTGAATCCCATTGTTACTTTTGCGAAAGGACTTTTGTGAATATAACGGTCTTTTTCGTTGATGATTCCGTCGTTGTTCAAATCTTCGTAAGCTCCTTCGATAGGCTTTCCGTTTGCATCATAAATTTGTTTGTATACGTAGAAACTAAATGGTTCTTCTCCTTCACGTTGAATTTGAATATTGTTACCAGTTCCTCCATCGATACCACCTGTTAAATTATCAGTAGGTAAGTTGACAATTTTATTATCATTAAAAGCGATGTTGTATCCAAAAGACCAATCAAAATCTTTTGTTTTTACGATATCAGCATTGATGCTAAATTCGATTCCTTTATTTTCCATATCACCGATATTTTTATCGATCATATTTCCAAAGTTTGTAAATGGATCTACATAAACACTCGCAATTAAATCACTTGTTTTTTTCTTGTAAACGTCTAATGTACCATAGATTCTATTTTTGAATAAAGAGTAATCAATACCAGCATTTAATGTACTAGAAATTTCCCATTTTAAATCACCATTAAATGGTTGAGGACGATAAGTTTGATAGAATGTTGAACCAAATTGATAATAAGCAGTTGATTCTGATCCTTGATAACGCGTTAAGAATTGGAAGTTTCCTAATCCGTTCACATTACCAACTTTACCATATCCAACACGTAATTTCAAATCATTTACAACAGAACTTCCTTTCAAGAATTCTTCTTTAGAGATATTCCATGCAATAGCTGCAGAAGGGAAATAACCCCATTGGTTGTCATGGCTTAATTTTGATGAAGCATCTGCACGCATAGTAGCTGTTAAGATGTAACGATTATCAAAATTATAGTTTAAACGTCCGAAGTATGATAGTAAAGAATAGTGATCACGGTCTACGAATGTAAATTGATCAGAACCTTGTTGTTCTAATTCACTATCGTAATTGGTGTTGTATGTATTAAAGTATTGATAACTGTAACCTCCAACAACAGTTAATCCGTGTTGTCCAAAATCTTTGTTGAATGTTAAATATGCATCAAATAATTTGTTGTAGAATTGTGCGCTAAATGTTGTTTTAGAACCATCCCATGTCAAAGAAGAGTTTGGCATATTTGCAGTTGTTACATTACGTCCATTCGCATTAGAAATATCATAACCTACATTAACTGTTGCAGTAACAGATGGTAAGAAATGTAATTTATAATCCATTTTTGCATTTCCTACAAAACGACGAACTTCTGATGTATCTCTGTTTTCGTTGATTAATGCAACTGGGTTAGTTGGCGCTAAATTGTGTTTAACAGATCCGTCCATCCAAGTGTGGTAACCTCCAAATATATTTGCTCCAGAATAAACTGGTTGAGTTGGATCATACTCTAAAGCAGCTCCAATTGCACCTCTGTTTGCAAATTGATTTTCGATATAAGAACCTCGAGCATTCAATTCAAATTTTAAGTGATCATCTAAGAAAGATGGACTTAAGTTCATAGAAGCTGTTGTACGATTGATGTTATCTCCTTTCAAAATACCATCTTGATCTGTGTTAGAAATAGAAAAACGAGACGGCATTTTACCTCCAATATTTCCTGTTGCACTAAAGTTGTGATCAAAACCTACAGCTGTTCTATAAATTTCTTTTTGCCAATCTGTATTTGCGTTACCTAAACGAGAAATTTCGTCAGCTGTTCCTACAGATTTTACCAATTCACGGAATTGATCTGCATTCATTACATCAATATAACCTTCTGGTTGATAAATTGATGTAATTGAATTATAATTAAAACGGAATTTTTTTCCTTTTCCTTTTTTAGTTGTAACCATTACAACCCCATTCGCAGCACGAGAACCATAAATGGCAGTTGCAGAAGCATCTTTCAAAATAGTCATCGTTTCGATGTCGTTAGGATTTAAGAAATCCAAAGGATTTCGAGAACCTCCAATATTTACTTCAGATAAAGGAACACCATCAACTACATATAATGGTTGAGAGTTTAATGATAACGAACTATTACCACGAATGATAATGTTTTGACCGTCACCAGGAGCTCCACCAGCAGATGTTACCACAACACCAGCGATTTTCCCTGTCATTAATTCTTGCGCAGAAGTGATTGATCCTTTGTTGAAATCTTCTGAATTTAATTGATTTACAGAACCTGTGACATCTTCTTTTTTAGCTGTACCATATCCAATTACAACTACTTCTTTCAAGTTTTCTGTCGTTTTAGACATACGAAGTTGTAATTGCGTTTGTCCCGCAAAAGTTATTTCTTGATCGTCATAACCAAAAAAACTGATAACAATTATATCACCATCGTTCGCTTCTAATGTAAAATTTCCTTTTTCATCAGAAACTGTCGATTCTCCTGTTGTAATGTTCGAAACATCTGCACCAGCTAAAACCGTGTTATTAGCGCTATCTTGTACTGTTCCTTTTATCGCAGTTTGTGCAGATAAAATAGCAGGGCTTGATAAAACTAATGCTAGAAGAGATTGTTTTAAAATCCTCATATATTTTTTGTTTTGTTTCGTTAATTATTAATTTATATTTTTACTTCTCATTACCAAATATAAGTTGTTTAATTGATTGATTGTGTATGTAATACACTAACTAGTTGAACGAAAACGTTTTCGTGTTAATAAATAATTAAATTAATTGTTATAGCATGTTAATTTTTAATAAAAAAGACGGAAATTAGTAGAATAAGATTGATGGTTAAGGTAGAAAGAAGATTATGAAAAAGAATTTGACATTAAAACAGATTGCAAAAGAGTTAGATGTTTCGATATCAACGGTTTCTAAGGCGTTGAAAAATAGCGAAGAGATTAGTGCTGTAACGAAACAAAAGATTCAGGCATTTGCAAAATTATACAACTACAAACCGAATAATATAGCATTAAGTCTAAAGAATCGTAAAACGAAAACCATTGCCGTGATTATTCCCGAAATCGTTCACGATTTTTTTGCGATGGTAATTAGTGGAATCGAAAATTTAGCCAATCAATATGGTTATAATGTCTTAATATGTTTGTCAAATGAATCGTACGAACGTGAAGTGATTAATATGGAGATGCTTGCAGCGGGTAGTATAGACGGATTTGTGATTTCTCTTTCGAAAGAAACTCAAGCCAAAAAAGATTATCATCATATCAAAGAAATCATCAACCAAGGAATGCCAGTTGTGATGTTCGACCGTGTAACGCGTGAGGTTTATACTGATAAAGTGATTATTGATGATGTACTTGCGACACAAGAAGCAATTCAGTATTTTATAAGTAAAGAACGCAAGAAAATCGGTTTTATCACAACGCCAGATTATATAAGTGTTGGACGCTTAAGAACCGAAGGATATAAAAGAACATTAGAAGCGAATGGAATTGCAGTTGACGAAAACTTGATTTTGCGTGTAGAAGACGAGAGTCAGTTGGACACTATGATTGATGAGTTTTTCGAAAAAAATAAATTTGACGCAGTAATGGCAGTAAATGAATTATATGCCGTAAAAGTGTTGAGAGCAGCACTGAAAAAAGGAATCAAAGTGCCAGAAGAATTACATTTAATAGCTTTTACAGATGGTGTAATTTCCAAGAACTCAATTCCAAGCATTTCTACAGTCAAACAAAATGCATTCAAAATGGGTGAGATTGCAGCGCGTTTATTGATTCAAAAATTAGAGTCAGAAAACGAGCATGAGCATTACATTACCGAAGTTGTCGGAACAGAATTATTACACAGAGAAACTACAACGATTTAGTAAGTTTTTTTTGGTTAAATAATTGTTACAGTTGCAATAATCCCAAAAAAAAGTTTTAACATTGTAAACAAATCAAAACATATTTTTACTTCTCAAATTACAAAAATATAGTTTTGATAAGCATAAAACGCTTATCGTAAAATACATAAAAAAATTACGATAATGAGAAAGCGTAGATTAGGATTTCTTGAAATCTGGAATTTAAGTTTCGGATATCTAGGAGTTCAAATGGGTTTCGCCTTGCAAAACGCAAATGCGAGCCGTATTCTAAGTTCATTTGGTGCCGATGTGCACGAATTGTCTTGGTTTTGGATTGTTGCACCGCTAATGGGATTGATTGTTCAACCTATTATTGGTCATTATTCAGATAATACTTGGTCTAAATTTGGACGAAGAAAACCATACTTTTTAGTAGGAGCTTTATTGGCTTCTTTCGGATTAATCTTAATGCCACAAGCAGGTGCATTTACGGCATTGATGCCTGCATTATGGATGGGTGCTGGATTCTTGATGATAATGGATGCTTCATTCAATATCGCGATGGAACCGATGCGTGCATTTGTAGCAGATATGTTGCCTTCGGATCAACGTACATTAGGATATTCAATTCAAACTGTAATTATTGGTTTAGGAGCTGTTGTCGGTTCGTGGTTGCCTTATATTTTGAGCAACTGGTTTGGTGTTTCAAGTATTGCAGCGGAAGGAGAAGTTCCGTTTCACTTAATTTTATCATTCATTATTGGAGCAATTGCAATTATTGTAACCGTTTTAATTACCATTTTTACAACAAAAGAATATTCGCCAGAAGAATTAGACGCTTTCGAAAAAGCAGAAGGTAGAGAACCAATTGTTGAAGAAAAAGCAAGCTTAACACAGATTTTTACCGATTTTGGGAATATGCCAAAAACGATGAAACAATTAGGTTTGGTACAGTTCTTTACGTGGTTTGCATTATTCGGTATGTGGGTATTTGCTACGCCTGCAATCGCTCATCATGTGTACGGTTTGTCTTTGAGTGATACACATTCAGAAACGTACCAAAAAGCAGGGGATTGGGTTGGAATTATCTTCGGAGTTTACAACGGAATTTCTGCAATATTCGCCTTCTTTTTACCAGCAATAGCCTTAAAATTTGGTCGAAAAACAACACATGCTATTTCATTAATTTGTGGAGGATTAGGATTAATTTCAATCTATTTTATTCACGATCCAAAATTACTAATCCTTTCCATGATCGGAGTAGGAATCGCTTGGGCAAGTATCTTATCGATGCCTTATGCAATTTTAGCGGGAGCAATTCCAGCGAAAAAAATGGGTGTTTACATGGGAATTTTCAATTTCTTCATTTGTATGCCTCAAATCGTCAACGCATTGTTAGGCGGTCCAATTGTAAAATATTTATATCACGATAATCCAATTTTCGCCATTGTTACCAGCGGTGTTGCGCTAATTATTGCAGCACTTTTTGTAACGCGCGTAAAAGATGTGGATGAACCAATCAAAGCATAATCATTTTGAAAACTAAAGCATTTATTTTTGATTTAGATGGTGTCATCGTCGACACTGCAAAGTACCATTATTTAGCATGGAAAAAATTAGCGAATAATCTAAACATCGATTTTACGCACGAACATAACGAATTATTGAAAGGTGTTTCTCGTGTGCGATCATTAGAAATTATTCTTGGATTGGGAAATGTTGAAGCTTCTGATGAGCAGAAAAACGAATGGTTAATTCAGAAGAACAAAGAATATTTAGAATACATTGATAAGATGGACGATTCTGAAATTTTACCAGGCGTTATGGACGTTTTAAACTTTCTAAAAGAAAACAATCAACCAATTATTTTGGGATCAGCTTCTAAAAATGCACGTCCAATTTTAGAGAAAGTTAATATTCTAAATTATTTCGATGATATCGTAGATGGAAACGATGTTTCTAACGCAAAACCAGATCCAGAAGTTTTTATCGTTGGAGCGAAAAAAGCGAATCAAACAAACGAAAATTCAATTGTATTTGAAGATTCTGTTGCAGGAATTGAAGCAGCAAATGTAGCAGGAATGACAAGCATCGGAATTGGAGAAGCTTCGGTTTTGAATGAAGCGAAATACAACTTTAAAAATTTTACTGAAATCTCAGAGGATTTCTTGGTCGAATTAATCAATCAATAATTATACAAACTACATACAACAAACAAAATGAATCAAGATTATATCATCCCGAATGCGTGGTCAATTATCGAAGAAGGGTTTGAAAAAGATCGTGTAAAATCGTCTGAAAGTTTATTTTCTATCGGAAATGGAGCAATGGGACAACGTGCCAATTTCGAAGAATTTTATTCAGGTGATACATTTCAAGGAAGCTATATTGCCGGCGTTTATTATCCTGACAAGACAAAAGTGGGATGGTGGAAAAACGGTTATCCAGAATATTTTGCAAAAGTATTAAATGCGCCAGTTTGGATTGGAATTGACATCGAAATTAACGGTGAAAAATTTGATTTAAACACTTGTAAAGAAGTTAAAAATTTCCGTCGCGAATTGAATATGAAAGAAGGTTTATTGGATCGTTCATTTATTGCGATTTTACCTTCAGGATTAGAAATTGAGGTTTTTGTTCGACGTTTTCTTTCTGCTGATTTAGATGAATTAGGAGCAATTAAATATGACATCAAACCAATCAATGATGATGCGAAAATTGTCTTCAAACCTTATGTTGATGCAGCTGTAAAGAACGAAGATGCGAACTGGGAAGAGATTTTTTGGGAACCAATTTTTTCTGAAATTAAAGGTGAACAAGGTTTTGTACAAGCGCGTACGTTCAAAACTCATTTTGAAGTCGTAACATTTATGCAGAATAAAATCTTGGTAAATGGAAGTTATCAACAAAATACACCAACAAGTGATGTTAAAACTGAAACAAAAGTAGAATTTACATATGAAGTTGAGGTAAAAGCGAATGATACCGCGACAATTGAGAAATTTGGAGGTTATGTAGTTTCGACAAATCATCCTAAAAATGAATTAATTAACGCTGCCGAAAATGTATTATCTCAAGCAAATGAACAAGGTTATGAACAATTGTTAATAAACCAAAAAGAAGCTTGGGCAAAGATTTGGGAAATGGCTGATATCACTATAGAAGGTGATACAAAAGCGCAACAAGGTATTCGTTTTAATATTTTTCAATTAAATCAAACGTATTCTGGAAAAGATGAGCGTTTGAATATCGGTCCAAAAGGCTTTACGGGAGAGAAATATGGAGGTTCTACATATTGGGATACAGAAGCATATTGTTTGCCATTTTACATGGTAACAAAAAATCAAGAAGTTGCGCGAAACTTATTAATGTATCGTTTTAATCAATTGGATAAAGCGATTGAAAATGGAGAAAAATTAGGCTTCAACAAAGGTGCAGCTTTGTATCCGATGGTTACGATGAATGGTGAAGAATGCCATAACGAATGGGAAATTACATTCGAGGAAATTCACCGTAATGGAGCTATTGCATTTGCGATTTACAACTATGTTCGTTTTACGGGAGATCAAACGTATATTCCAGAAGCTGGTTTAGAGGTTTTATTAGGAATTGCACGTTTTTGGAAACAGCGTGTGAATTGGTCAAACGACAAAAAACAATATGTGATGTTAGGAGTTACGGGACCTAACGAATATGAAAATAATGTCAACAACAATTTCCATTCAAATTATTGTGCACAATGGTGTATGAATTATTTGTTGGAACAAGTTGAAAACGTCAAAACAAATTATCCAGAGGATTTCGCTCGAATCGCTGCAAAGAGAAGTATTACTGATGCTGAATTAGCAGAAATGAAAGAAGTTGCAGAGAATATTTATTTTCCATTCAGTGAAGAATTAGGAATTTATTTACAGCAAGATGGTTTCTTGGATAAAGATTTAACACCTGTTTCTGAATTACCAAAAGAAGAACGTCCGATTAATCAAAAATGGTCTTGGGATAGAATTTTACGTTCAGCTTATATCAAACAAGCAGACGTTTTACAATCGTTCTATTATTTCGAAGATCAATTTTCGAAAGATCAATTAGAAAAACATTTTGATTTTTACGAACCATTAACGGTTCACGAATCATCATTATCGCCTTGTGTTCATTCCATCCAAGCAGCAACGTTAGGAAGAATGGAGCAAGCATATACATTTTATTTGAGAACTTCTCGTTTAGATTTAGATGATTATAACAAAGAAGTTCACGAAGGATTACACATCACATCTATGGCTGGAACTTGGATGTCGATTGTAGAAGGATTTGGTGGAATGCGTGTGAAAAACGATCAATTGTATTTTGAGCCGCGTTTACCAGAACAATGGGAAGGTTTTTCGTTCAAAGTCAATTTCCGTCATCAAATCCTAAAAGTTATTGTAAATAAAGGAGAAACAATTTTTGAACTGGAAGGAACAGAACCGTTAGAGGTTTATGTTTTCGACCAGAAAGTAGTTGTTCAGCCTTCGATTTAATAAAGGGAATCTAATACCTTGAAGGCTTCGGTTTTCAGGGTATTTTTATTTAGAATAGATGTTTTAAGTTCTAAGTTTATTCTGAAAACTTATTTTAAAAAAGTCATCCTGAATTCATTTCAGGATCGCATGAAGCAGAGAATGAGAAGCTGAAACAAGTTCAGCTGGACAGAGAATTTAAAAAGATTCTTTGATAAACTCAGAATGACAAGTTCATTAACGACAATAAAGTAAATGTCATTCCGCAGAATGGAGGAATCTAAAAAACAAAACACATGAAAAAAATACTATTATTATCATCTTTCCTATCAACATTTGCTTTTGCACAGATTCAAAAAGTAGAGCCAATGTTTTGGTGGAAAGGAATGAAAAATCCAGAAGTTCAAATTCTGGTTTATGGAAAAGATATTAGTAAATACAATATTGAATTATCGGATAATGTAAAAATTCAAAATTTACAGAAAACTGAAAATCCAAATTATGTTTTTGTAACGATTAATACGAATGAAGTAAACAAATCATCATTCAAAATTAACATCAAAAACAAAAATAAAATCGTTGATTCGTATACATACGAGTTAAAAGATCGTCAACCAAATTCAGCGAATCGTTCATCGTTTTCATCAAAAGATGTGGTGTATTTAATTATGCCGGATCGTTTCGCCAATGGAGATGAAAGCAATGATTCGAAAAAAGAATTGCGTGAGAAAGTTAATCGTCAATTGCCAGGTGGTCGTCACGGAGGAGATTTACGAGGAATTATCAACAACTTAGATTATATCCAAAATTTAGGAGCCACTGCAGTTTGGTTAACTCCAGTAAACGAAGACAATGAAAAAGAATATTCGTATCACGGGTATGCTCAAACCGATTTATATAAAATTGATGGTCGTTACGGGACAAACGAAGAATACCGTGAATTGTCTCAGAAATTGAATCAACGTGGAATGTATTTGATTCAAGATTATGTCACGAATCACTGGGGAATCTCACATTGGATGATTCAGGATTTACCTTCAAAAGATTGGATCCATACATTTCCAGAAGGAGAAAATGGATTCCGTCGTTCGAATTATAGAACAACAACCCAATTTGATCCTAATGCTTCAGAGATTGATAAAATAGGCGCATTAAATGGTTGGTTCGATACGACGATGCCAGACATCAATCAAGCAAATCCATTAGTATTAAAGTACATCACTCAAAATGCCATTTGGTGGATAGAATATGCCGAATTAGGAGGTTTACGTGTAGATACATATCCTTACAATAACAAAGAAGGAATGGCAACTTGGGTAAAAGCAATTACAGATGAATATCCCAATCTAAATGTAGTAGGAGAGGCGTGGATGCATTCGCCAGCTCATGTATCGTATTGGCAAAAAGATTCGAAAATCGGTGAAATGGCGGGGTACAATTCGAATTTACCAGCGGTGATGGATTTTTCGTTGTATGCAAATATGACGAAAGCTTTTCAGGAAGAAGAATCGTGGGATAAAGGTTTGGTGAAAATCTACGAATCATTCACGAATGATTTCTTATATCCAGACATCAATAATTTATTGGTCTTTTTTGAAAATCACGATACCGAACGTTGGAACGAAATCTACAAAGGAGATATTAAGCCGTATCAACTAGCAACGACTTTAATCGGAACGGTTCGTGGAATTCCACAAATTTATTACGGCACTGAAATCGGTATGGCTGGAGATAAAAATACTGGTGGAGATGCAGCAATTCGTCAAGATTTTCTTGGTGGTTGGAAGTCTGATACACAAAATGCATTTAATCCAAATTCACGAACAGCAACGCAAAAAGCGTTCTATGATTTTACAGCGAAAGTATTCAATTGGCGTAAAAATAAAGAGGTGATTCATTCCGGTAAAACCAAACATTATGCACCAATCAATGATGTCTATGTGTATTTCCGATACAATGACAACGAATCGGTAATGGTGATTTTAAATAATAAATTAGATAAGCAAACCCTCCAATTGGATCGTTTTGAAGAATCGATCAAAGGATATCATACTGGAAAAGATATTTTATCGAATCAAGATTTCACAATTCATCCAAACGGTGAAATCACAATTGATGGAAAATCTTCGATGATTATTGAATTGATGAAATAGAATTACTGTCACACTGAGCTTGTCGAAATGTTTTTTATAATTCTTAAAAAGCTCAGAATAACAAAATCGTATAACGTAAAACATATCACGTACAACGTAAAAAGCAAATGAAAAAATTAACAACAACTATATTTACTTTACTTGCCATAGGCGCATTAAATGCCCAAATCATTGAATCGCCATCAAAGGAAGTAAAAGTTAACTTCGAATTAACAGCTAATGGTCAACCATCGTATTCGGTAACTTATAAAGGAAAAGAAATTGTAAAACCTTCAACATTAGGTTTCATTTTAAAAGATGCAGAAGCTTTAGAAAACGGATTTACAGTTACAAATTATACGACTAAATCAGTAAATGATGCTTGGCAACCTGTTTTAGGAGAATACAAAGAAATTAAAGATATTCATAACGAAGGTACGTTTCAATTAACGCAAACTTCTACTAACCGAAATGTAAATGTTACGTTTCGAGTTTTTGATGAAGGTGTAGCTTTTCGCTATGAATTTCCGAAGCAACAAAACTTAAATTACTTTGTCGTAAAAGAAGAAAAAACACAATTTAATTTAACAGGAGATCATCAAACATTTTGGTTACCTGGTGATTTCGATACACAAGAATATACATACATCGAATCGAAGATTTCAGGAATCGATCACAGTAAAATTGATATGAATAATGGGATTGGAGTGAAATCAATTGGGAAACCAAATTCAGTTCAAACGCCATTACAAATGAAAACTTCGGATAATATTTACTTAAATATTTTCGAAGCTGCAGTGGTTAATTATCCAGTAATGCATTTAGAATTTGATAAAAACTCCTATCAATTCAAATCGCATTTAGCACCAAACGCAATTGGAGATTTAGCTTATTTACAAGCGCCTTTCAACACACCTTGGCGTACAATAATGGTATCAGATGATGCCCGAGATATCGTAGGGAAAGGTCCTCAAATGATTTTAAATTTAAATGAACCATCAAAAATTGAAGATACATCTTGGATTAAACCAATGAAATATGTCGGAATTTGGTGGGAAATGCACGTTGGGAAATCAACGTGGGATCGTCAAGGAACTCAAAACGCACAAAACCAAGTCGGACAGGAGGCAATTAAATTTCCTCACGGAGCGACTACAGAAAATACAAAACGTTACATCGACTTTGCAGCGAAACACGGATTCGACGGAGTTTTAGTGGAAGGTTGGAATGAAGGATGGGAAGATTGGTATGGGAACTGGAAAGAAGATGTTTTCGATTTCACAACACCTTATGCTGATTTCGATATCAAAGAAATTTCTGCTTATGCAAAATCAAAAGGTGTAAAAATGATTATGCACCACGAAACTTCTGGTTCAGTAGCCAACTACGAACGTCGTTTTGACCGTGCAATGGAGGTAATGAAACATTACGAATATCCTGCAGTAAAAACAGGTTATGTTGGTCGCATCATTCCAAGAGGAGAATATCACGATGGACAAACAATGGTCAATCATTTCAATTGGACGGTAGAGCGTTTCGCTGAAAATAAAATTTTAGTCAATACACACGAGAGTTCTCGTCCTTCGGGTTATCACCGTACGTATCCAAATTATATTGCTGCTGAGGCAGGGAGAGGAAACGAGTTTAATGCATGGAGTTATGGAAATCCTCCAGCGCACGAAACCATTCTACCCTTCACACGTCAGTTAGGTGGTCCTATGGATTATACGCCTGGTATTTTTGAAACAGAAATGAAAGTGTATAATGTTGGTCGTGATACAAAAGTGCATACCACTTTAGCGAAACAATTGGCTTTATATGTGACGTTATATTCTCCGTTACAAATGGCTGCCGATTTACCAGAAAACTACGAGAAGTATGCCGATGCTTTCCAATTCATCAAAGATGTGGCAGTGGATTGGGACGATACAAAATACTTAGAAGCTGAGCCTGGTGATTATTTAACAGTAGCGCGTAAAGCAAAAGGAAGGGAGAATTGGTTTGTAGGTGCGATTACAGATGAAAATCCTCGAAAAACTGAAATTAAATTAGATTTCTTAACGCCTGGAGTAACTTACGAAGCAACAATTTACCAAGATGCGAAAAATGCACATTGGGATAAAAATCCAAAAGCATACGACATCAAAAAAGTAAAAGTAAATTCAAAATCAAAACTGAAATTGAATTTAGCGGCGAGTGGAGGAACAGCAATTTCGATTTTTCCAATAAAGTAGAAAATGTTTTAAGTTCTACGTGATACGTTTTACGTAGAACTTCTTTCAATTCTCATTAATAAATTGTCACACTGAGCTTGTCGAAGTGTATTTTTAAGCTTCTTTGATAAGCTTAGAATGTTATTTAAAGTAATCTTGAATAGGTCACTGAGCGAAGTCGAAGTGCAGGATCAAATTAAAGATGATGAGAAGCTGAAATAAATTTAGCTTGACAATTTGAATACTTTTTTATCAAGAAAAGAATATTGGAGAATTAATTCTTCGGCAATCTCAAAAAGACAAAAAAATATAGATATAAAAAATAAACAAATTATAATGAAACACTTAAAATCAATTATAGCGTTAGGAATTTCAATGATGAGCGTCGTTTACGGTCAAGAATTGAAATCACCAAATGGAAATTTCAAATTAGATTTTTCTTTATCGAAAGATGGAAAACCAACGTATCAATTAAAATACAAAGGGAAAGATGTCATCAAACCTTCAACTTTAGGATTCGAATTTAAAGCGAACAATCAAATGAGTTTTGAATGGGAAAATCAAGTCGGAGATAAAAATGCATTTACAAATTTTGTATCTGGTTTTCAAATCGTAGATACAAAGACTTCAACTTTTGATGAAACGTGGACACCAGTTTGGGGAGAAGTAGCTAAAATCAGAAATAATTTTAACGAATTAGCAGTTACAGTTTCTCAACCGAAAACAGATCGTCAAATGGTGATTAGATTCCGATTATTTGATGATGGTTTAGGATTCCGTTACGAATTTCCTGAGCAAAAGAATTTAAAATATTTTGTGATAAAAGAAGAGCATTCTCAATTTGCTATGGCAGGAGATCACAAAACATGGTGGATTCCGGGTGACTATGATACGCAAGAATATGATTACACAGAATCAAAGTTATCAGAAATTAGAGGATTATTTGATCAAGCCTATACTGGAAATGCATCACAAAAATCATTTTCTAAAACAGGAGTTCAGACTTCATTAATGATGAAAGCTGAGAATGGATTATACATCAACATTCATGAAGCAGCTTTAATCAATTATCCAGCAATGAATCTAAATTTAAACGATAAAAATTTAGTATTTGAATCGTGGTTAACGCCTGATGCCTTAGGTGATAAAGGATATTTACAAGCGCCTTTTAATACACCTTGGAGAACAGTTATTGCAAGTGATAATGCGGCAGATATTGCGTTTAAAGGGCCACAATTAGTATATAATTTAAATGAACCATCAAAGATTGAAGATACTTCATGGATCAAACCAGTGAAGTATGTAGGTATTTGGTGGGAAATGATTACAGGTCGTGGTTCTTGGGCTTATACAGACGATTTTTCTACAGTGCAATTAGGAATAACGGATTATAAAAACGCAAAACCAAATGGAAAACATGCGGCTAATAACGAAAATGTAAAAAATTACATTGACTTTGCTGCAAAACATGGTTTCGATGCGGTATTGGTAGAAGGTTGGAACGAAGGTTGGGAAGATTGGTTCGGAAATCACAAAGATTATGTGTTCGATTTTGTAACGCCTTATCCAGATTTTGATGTAAAAGCATTAAATGAATATGCAAAATCAAAAGGTGTAAAAATTATGATGCATCACGAAACTTCGGGATCAATTCGTAATTACGAAAGACATTTGGATAAAGCATATAAATTCATGAACGATAATGGTTATACATCTGTAAAAAGTGGATATGTTGGTGATATCGTTCCTCGTGGAGATTATCATTACAGCCAAAATACAATTAATCATTATCAATATGCAATCGAAAAAGCGGCTGATTATAAAATAATGGTCAACGCACACGAAGCGGTTCGTCCTACAGGAGTTGCGCGTACATGGCCAAATTTAATCGGAAACGAATCTGCACGTGGAACAGAATACCAAGCTTTCGGTGGTTCTAAACCAAATCACGTAACGGTTTTACCTTTCACACGTCTATTAGGTGGACCAATGGATTACACGCCTGGTATTTTCGAAATGGATGTGAAAAAATTAAATCCAAACAATCATTCTCACGTTAATTCTACGATTGCAAATCAGTTGGCTTTATACGTGACAATGTATTCTCCTTTACAAATGGCTGCTGATATTATCGAGCATTACAAACAATTTTCTGATGCATTTCAATTCATCAAAGATGTGCCTGTAGATTGGCAAGATTCTAATTATTTGGAAGCTGAACCAGGAAGATATTTAACAATTGCGCGTAAAGATAAAAATTCGAACAATTGGTTTGTTGGAAATGTAAATGGTGAAACGCCTCGTTCAACAAAAATTAAATTAGATTTCTTAGATAAAGGAAAAAAATACGAAGCGAAAATTTATGCAGATGCAAAAGATGCGCATTACAAAACAAATCCACAAGCCTATAAAATTGAAACAAAAAAGGTTGATTCAAAATCTGTTTTAGATTTAACATCTCAAGCTGGTGGAGGTTTTGCAATTAGTATCAAAGAAATTAAATAAGTAATGAGTGATGAGTATTGAGAAACTTGTTACTCAATACTCAAAACTTACTACTCAAAGCTTTTTAGTATGAAAAAAATACTTTTCACGTTAGGAATAGCTTCATTGTTTTTAAGCTCTTGTTCAAAAACAACAACACAAGCTACGCAGACAAATCATTCAGAAAAACAACTATTTGTTTGGAATGGTGCAAATATTTATTTTTTATTGACCGATCGTTTCGAGAATGGAGATAAAAAGAATGATGTTAATTACGGGAGAACTGCTAAAACATCTAAATTAAGAGGTTTTGAAGGAGGAGATTTTCGTGGGGTAATCAATAAAATCGAAGATAATTATTTTTCAGATTTAGGAGTTAATGCGATTTGGATGACACCGATTGTGGAGCAAATTCATGGATATGTTGATGAAGGACAAGGAAAAACATATGGATTTCACGGTTATTGGACAAAAGATTGGACGTCGATTGATAAAAACTGGGGAACTGAAAAAGAGTTACAGGAATTAGTAGACAAAGCACATGCGAAAGGCATTCGTATTATGTTGGACGCGGTGATTAATCACACAGGTCCAGTTACAAATTCGGATGGTGTGTTTCCTGCTGATTGGGTTCGTGTTTCGCCACAATGTACTTATGAGTCTTACAAAACGACGATTGAATGTACGTTGGTAAAAAATCTTCCAGACATTTTAACGGAATCAGAAAATGATGTGATGTTGCCCCCGCAATTGTTAGCAAAATGGTCGCAAGAAGGTCGTTTAGACAAAGAAGTTGCTGAATTGAATGCTTTTTTCGCGAAATATAATCTTCCAAAAGCACCGAAATATTATATTATGAAATGGCTTTCAGATTATATTAGAAAGTATGGAATTGATGGTTATCGTGTCGATACGGTGAAACATACGGAAGAAAATGTTTGGAAGAAATTCGAAGAAATTTGTCAAGATGCTTTCGCAGAATATAAAACGAATAATCCTACAAAAGTATTGGATCAAAATAAGTTTTTCTTGTTAGGAGAAGTTTATGGATATTCGATTAATGATGGTCAGCAATATAATTTTCCTGATAAAACAGTTAATTATTTCGAGAATGGATTTGATGCATTAATCAATTTCGATTTGCGTTCAACTCAAAAAGAATCTAATCAAACTGTTTTTGATCGATACAATGATATTCTTCAAAATAAGATGAAAGGAAAGTCTGTGATGAGCTACATTACCTCGCACGATGACGGTTCGCCTTTTGATAAAAATCGTCAAAATACTTGGGATGCAGGAACTCGATTGTTATTGGCGCCAGGGATTTCGCAAATTTATTATGGAGACGAAACGGCTCGTCCGTTAGAGATTGAAGGTGTTGATGGAGATGCAAATCTTCGTTCGAATATGAACTGGGAAGATATTAAACCAAATTCAGAAACGGAATCATTATTGAATCATTACCAAAAATTAGGACAATTTAGACGAAATCATCCAGCGGTTGGAGCAGGAAATCAAACAGATTTGCAAAATTCTCCGTATATTTTTACAAGAAAATATAAGACAGACGAAGTGGTGATTGGTTTGGAAATGCCAATTGAAAAAAAAACAATTAATGTAAGTTCTGTTTGGAAAGATGGTACCAAAGTTCGCGATGCTTATTCAGGTTTTTCTGGAAAAGTTGTGAACGGAAATTTAGAATTGAATACGACTTCCAATATTGTATTATTGGAAAAAGTGAATTAGTTTTTTGAGAAGTAATAGAAGAAAAATGATAAAAAAAATAGTTGGTTTAACCTTGATGACAACTTTGTTTTTAACAAGTTGTGAAAGCAAAAAAGAAACAAAGTCAGAAGACGTTAAAACTGAAAGGAAAGAACAAAGCATTTTGCCTTTTACGGCTGATATGGCAGAAACTTCTGTGATTTATGAAGTGAATGTTCGTCAGTTTTCACCAGAAGGAACTTTTGCAGCGGTTACAAAAGAGATTTCGAATATCAAGAAATTAGGGGTTAAAATCCTTTGGATTATGCCCATTTACCCAATTGGAGAAGAAAATCGAAAAGAAGGTTTAGGTTCGTATTATTCGATCAAAGATTATAGAGGAATCAATCCAGAATTTGGAAATGCCGAAGATTTTAAGAAATTAGTTGATGAGGCGCACAAAAACGGAATCTATGTGATTTTGGATTGGGTTGCGAATCACACGGCTTGGGATCATCCTTGGGTAAAACAACATCCTGATTGGTATGAACAAGATAAGAACGGAAAAATGCATTCTCCTTACGATTGGTCGGATGTTGTGGCGTTAAATTTCGATAACAAAGAAATGCGCAAACAGATGATTGCCGATATGAAATATTGGTTAGATGATTTCAAAATTGATGGTTTCCGTTGTGATATGGCGCACGAAGTTCCGACAGATTTTTGGAATGAAGCAAAACCGCAATTGGCAAATGGTCGCGAAATTTTTATGTTAGCTGAAACGGAGAAACCAGATTTATTAGCAAATAATGCATTTGACGCCGCTTACGGATGGGAAATTCATCATATCATGAATGATATTGCAAAAGGTAAGAAAAACGTTTCTGCGATTGATGCGTACATGGATTCGATTCCGAAAAAATGGCAAGCGGACGATTACAAATTATTATTCACATCAAATCATGACGAAAATTCTTGGGCTGGAACTGAATACGAAAGAATGGGTGATGCGGTAGAAACATTTGCTGCATTAACGTATACTTTACCTGGAATTCCATTGATTTATAATGGACAAGAAGAAGATTTTAATCGTCGTTTAAAATTCTTTGTCAAAGATTCTATTGATCGTAATCCAACAGCAAAAATGCGTGGCGTTTATGAAAAGTTAGGAGAACTTAAAATCACAAATGAAGCATTTAATGGAGCGAAAAAAGCGGCTTCTTACGAACGTTTGAAAACATCTGATGATAAATCTATCTTAGCGTTCAAACGTCATAAAAATACGACAGAAGCTTATTTTATTGCGAATTTTACGAAAGCAAATAAAGAAATTATAGTTCCAATTAATGGTGTGTACAAAAACTTTATGAACAACGAAGATGTTACATTTGATGCAACAACAAAACTGAAATTAAAACCTTGGGAATACCTGATTTTAGTTCAGAAGAAAAAATAAATTCTTAAAAGCTGGTTAAATTTTTAATCAGCTTTTTTTATGGTATAATGCTTGTTGATAAACGTTTAAAATCCAAATCATGAGAAAAATAATTTTATCAACAGCCGCCATTTTAAGCTTAGTTTTCTCTTCGTGTGAATCGAAGAAAACAGAAAACTCAGAAGTTATCACAAGTAAATCTGAAGTTGCAGAACAGCCAATTGTTTCGGANNCAAGATAATGGTCAACAAAAAACGGTAAATATTGATCCAAATGAAACGGTGATTTCAGCAAATAGTTTACCTATTAATGCACAAAATTTTGTTTCGAAAAACTTTGGTAATATGGAGTTTGTGAATGCGATAAAAGAAGTTGAACGCAATATCACAACATATAATATTCAGTTGAAAGACGGAACAAAAATAGAATTTACAGATAATGGTGATTGGAAGGAGGTGAAAAATGGTTTAGGAAAAGCGATTCCGATTAAATTTTTCCCAGATAATATTCAAAAATATCTTCAATCAAAATATCCTAAAATCGATGCGAAATCAATTGAAATGGATACAAAAGACAAAGAAATAAAAGTAGAATTGTTACAAAATAATGTCGATTTGAAATTTGATTTGAATGGTAATTTTATCAAAATTGATTAATCACATACATCAAAAACCTTATCAATAGATGAGGTTTTTTTTATTTCTGATTTTTAAAATTTACAATAACCTTCACATCAACTTTTCGCAATTTTCAATATATTTATAGTAGAAAAAATCAACCAAAATGGATAAAAAATATTTGAGATCGCTAATTTTTAGACATCTCGATGGTTTGGTAACGGCTCCGGTATTAAGCGCTTTGGCTAAAAAAGGAGCTTTGCATTACATTGTCGAGCACAAAACTATACAGTTAGAAGAATTGACAAACGAATTTCAGGCAAACGAAGGTTATCTAAATGTTGCTTTGCGTGTGTTGGCTTCGCAGAATATGTTAGAATATTCAGTGAATAATGCAGAAAATAGCGTCGAGATTCAAACCAATAAATATTCAGATCGCGCATTTACTAATGTTGATATTTACCATGATTTAGCTGTTTTTTTGGCAGAAAATGAAGTAATTAATCAACATGATTTTTCGGATGAATTTTGTAAAAAATGGATTAAATTATTTGATAAATATAAAACTTATTTGATGACTGCTGACGACGAAGAGTTTCTTGAAAAACCTTTGCATTATCAAATTACCAAACATATCGAAGGCGTTTTGGTTGGACCAATTATTGTGCGAATGGGAATGAGTGGTTTGTTTCATAAATACTTTATGGAAGCTTCTTTCAATCCAGATGAATTTCACAAAAATCCACAAACGTTCGAGAAAATTTTGGAACGATTAACCGAATTAGGTTGGTTTACAAAACACGAAAAAAACTATAAATTCACCGAAATAGGACTGTTTTTTGCGCGTCGTGCAACATCGTATGGCGTTACAGTTTCTTTTTTGCCAATGTTTGGGAAGTTGAATGATTTGCTTTTCGGTTCACCAACAAAATTGCGTGAAATTACCGATGGTGAAGATGAGCAACATGTGAATCGCGAAATGAATGTTTGGGGTAGTGGAGGAGCGCATTCCACTTATTTCAAGGTGATTGATGAGTTTATTGTAGATATTTTTAATCGCCCGATAGAAGAGCAACCGAAAGGGATTTTGGATATGGGATGCGGGAATGGAGCGCTTTTGCAACATTTGTATGATGTGATAGAACGTCAAACTTTACGCGGAAAACATCTCGACGAATATCCACTTTTTTTGGTTGGTGCAGATTATAATCAAGCAGCGTTGAAAGTAACGCGTGCCAATTTAATTAAAAATGATATTTGGGCAAAAGTGATTTGGGGCGATATTGGTGATCCAGATCGTTTGGCAACAGATTTGAAAAATGATTATTCAATAGAGTTGAGTGATTTATTAAACATTAGAACATTTTTAGATCATAATCGAATTTGGGAAGATGTAGAAGATGTCAAAACAAATCGAATTAGTGCTTCTACTGGAGCTTTTGCATTTAGAGGAAAACGATTGTCAAATAATGATGTGGAACAAAATTTATTGAATCATCTCAAAAAATGGGCACCTTATGTAGATAAATTTGGATTGTTATTGATCGAATTACATACAATTGCTCCAGATTTAACGGCGGAGAATTTAGGAAATACACCTGCAACAGCGTATGATGCAACGCATGGATTTTCGGATCAATATATTGTAGAAGTCGATGTTTTTCATCGAATTTGTCAAGAAACTGGTTTAGTTCCAGATAAAACATTGTTCAAAAAATATCCAAACAGTGAATTGGCAACTGTTAGTATCAATCTTTTGAAACGATAATATTTAAAAGATATATTAAATCAAAAAAGCTCAGCAATTGCTGAGCTTTCTTGGTTAGTCTTGTGTCAATAATTAGTTTAGGGTTATTTTTGCTTGACTAATCTTAAATCCATTTTCGTAAACATTGAACGTGTAAACTCCTTTTTGGAATTCCTCGTTTTCCCAATCAAACGTAATATTTTTTGTTTGTCCGTTTGTGTAATTAAAGTTGATTGCATCAGAGAAATTAACTGTATCTCCAGATCTCAATTCAATTTGTCCGCCTTGCGCATTTCCATATCTTCCTAATGTTCCGTCAGGATTATAGATAGCAACATATAATTTTTTGTCTCCAGATTCTGTTCTCGAATTACGATCTACATCAAAAGAAACACGAATTTTATCAATACGTTTTGCACGTGTTTTTTCAACTTCTTTTCCGCTATTTCTTACACGAATTCCTTTGATTTGTTGATTAGAAACAGATAAAGTTGAACTTAATTCATTGATCTTTCCTTTCGAAATTGCATTGTCTTTTTGACGAACACTTTTTTCTGTTTCGTAGTTATATGTTAACTCTTTATTGTTTTCTCTTAAATTGTTGTTGTCTGTTGTTAAAGCAGAATTTTTATTATTTAATTCGTCAACACTACGTACAAGAATTGCATTTTCTTTTTGTAAACGAGCAACTTCAGATTTGTAATTTTTTACACTTCCTTCTAAATCGTTAATCATTTTACGAGCACGATTCATTTCCTCTGCAGTTGGATTGTCTTTATCTAAAATTTCTTGAATATCTTGATTCTTTAACTGAATCATATTTTCTTTATCGCTCAATAAATTGTTACGATCTTCGATGCGTGCTTTATATTGTGTATAGTCGTTTAAAATCGAATCATATTGTTTACGAATTTGATCCTTTTGACCTGTTTCGTTTTTAAGGATTTGAGAATTTAAAGATTCATTTTTTTCAAGATTTCCGATCTGATTTGCTTGATAAATATTATATCCTACACTTCCTGCTAATAAGATTCCGACTAATGCCAAAGGAACTACTAAACCGTTTTTTCCTTTGTTTGTTGGTTGATTGTTTTCTTCTAATCCTTGCATATGAACTATTATTTAAGGTTAATTGTTTTTTTATTGTTTTTAGTGTTAAGAAATTATGATGCCAAAAACTTAGTATGATGTTAAAATGAGGATTTTTTAACAAATTTTTTCACATTTTAGACCGAAAATGAATAATTATGCAGATTCTTATTCTAAATAAATCATAAAAAAAGCTTCAGATTATTCTGAAGCTTTTTTTTAATTAATATGAATTGTATTTACTTTTTATCAAAAGTTCCTGGGTAAACAGAAGTTAATTTATCTAAAGAAATGTACTTTTTGAAAACCTCGTTTACTTGGTTTACATTAAGAGCATCTACTTTTTTCTCTAAATTATCAAATTCATCAAACGTAATTCCATTCAATAAATAACCATTCGATAAGCCTAACAAAGTTCCGTCAGTTCCCAAAGAAGTTGTACGACCGTTTTTCCAACTTACAATATTTGTTTTCAATTCGTCCGCTGTGAAACCATCTTTCAATGCTTTTGCAACTTCTTCTTTCAATGCTTTTTCAACTGCTTCACGTTTTGTAGGGTTTAAAAATGCATAATATCCCCAAGAAGCTACATCGTTTTTAGGATCGTTTGGAATCGAAACATATGAACCTGCACCATAGCTGATTCCTTCTTTTTCTCTTAATCGCATTGGAATACGAGCAGATAAAAATCCTCCACTTCCAATCATTTCATTTGCCATAACCATTGCGGCGTAATCAGCACTTTCACGATTCATTTTGAAGTTAATTGATCCAACTGCAGCAGCATTTTCTTTGTCTGGAATGTTATAAAGTTTATCCTCTTTTTTCGTTGCTGTAAAAGTTGGATACGCTTTTTCGTACTTCGATTTGCTATTCCATTTACCAAAAGTATCGTTTAATAATTTTTCAACTTTCGCTTTGTCATTTGTTCCAATAATAGAAACAACACCATTTTGTGCACCTAAAATATTTTTATAAAAATCAACTAAATCAGCTTGTTTGATTTTCTTTAAATCATCTTTTGTTTCAGCAAAAGAAGCTGTATAAAAAATAGAAGATTTAGGATAATTAGATGTTAAACGACTAATTTCGTTGAAGGCTAATGCTTGCGGATCGTTTGTATTTGCATCTAAATATGTTGTGTATTCATTTACAGATTTTGCTAATTCAGCTTCAGGAAAAGTTGGTTCTGTAATGATTTGACGCACGATATCCATTGTTTTGTCTAATGAATTTTTGTACGTATTAATTGTTACAGATAAATTTTGTCCTCCAAATCTAAATCCAACCGAAGATTTTAAAGCATCTAATTGATCTTTGATTTGTTCTTTTGTTAAATTCTTCGTTCCAGACATTAACAATTCAGCCGTTAATTGACCGATCATTCCTTTGTTTGCCAAATCTTTTTCATTCGAAACAGGTAAATTAAATGAAAGAATTACTTTTTCACCTTTAATTTCTTTGTCGATGATTCCATATTTTAGACCATTGTTCAATTTTCCTTCTGCATAATGAGCTTTTAAGTTTTTGATTGAAGCTTCAAATGGTTTTGCTTCTTTCTCAACTGCACGACCTTTGTAATTCGAAACTAATTCTGTAATCTGTTTATTCGTTAATTCAGCTGGTTTTACACGAATTTCATCTTTTGTCGGAATAAAAGTTCCAACTGTTCTATTATTCGCTTTAAAATATTTTTCAGCTACACGTTTTACATCTTCTTTGGTTACTTTTTCGATATTATCGCGGTATAAGAAACCTAAACGATAATCACCCGCACCAACAATTTCTGTTAAACCAATGGCATAATTAATCGTATTATTTTTTTGATTTTCGATGTTTTTCACAATACTTGCTTTCGCACGTTGTACATCTTGATCAGTATAATTAATTGTAGCAACTTTGTCTAATTCTGCACGAATATCATTTTTCGTTTGTTCGATGTTTTTCTCTTTTGGAATTTCAGTTCCGATATAGAAGAAACTTGCATCACGAACTTCTGGACTATACGCCCAAATTGAAGCAATTTTGTGTGTGTCAACTAAAGATTTGTACAAATATCCCGAAGGATCTGAAGTTAAAATATTATTTAAAACATCAATTGCTGCATAATCTTTATCGCTATATGCTGCAACGTGATACATTACACCAACAGATTGGGAATCTCCTGCACGTTTTACTTCAACAAATTTTTCACCATCTTGCGCTGGCTCAACTGTTAAAATTTCGTCTAAAACACGAGTTGGTTTTGGAATCGAAGCAAAATACTGATTCACATATTCCATCGTTTTTTTCTCGTCAAATTTTCCAGCAATAATTAAGGTTGCATTATCTGGTTGATAATATTTTTCGTAGAATTTGCGCAACTGTGGTGTTTTTACACGCTCAATATCTTCTTTAGATCCAATTGTAGATTTTCCGTAATTGTGCCATAAATAGCCAGCAGAAATAACGCGTTCCATTAAAACACTTGACGGATCATTTTCACCAATTTCAAATTCATTACGTACAACCGAAAATTCTTTGTCCAAATCTTCTTGTTTAATGGTTGCATTAATCATACGATCAGCTTCCATTTCCAAACTCCAACGTAAATTTTCGTCGCTTGATGGGAAAACTTCGTAATAATTTGTACGATCATAATATGTCGTTCCATTTGCACGTCCACCTTTGTCAGATAACATTTTCTTGATATCACCTAAGTTTTTTGTTGATTTAAACAACATATGTTCTAACAAATGCGCCATTCCTTTTTCACCGTAACCTTCGTGTTTAGAACCAACATTGTAAACAATATTTACTACAACATTACTTTGCGATTGATCAGAGACTAATAAAACTTGTAATCCATTTGGTAGTTTGTATTCCTTAATTCCTTCTACTTGCGTCACAAAAGTTGCGTTTCCAGATTTCGTTTGAGCCATTAAGTATGGTGAATTTGCAAAGGCAAAAACCAGACATATACTCAGTAAAGTTTTTTTCATGTATTTATTTTTATAGTTATTAATTGGATGATACAATTCTATAATCTATTCGTTAGACGCAAATTGTATGGTGTAAGTTACAAATCTTTTGTTAAATTTGTGATGCAACAAACAAAAGAAATGGAAACAAAAGAGGTAAATAAAATTACTTTCGAAGAGTTTAAAAGTCAAATCATTAATGATTACAAGACGGCTTTTATGTCTCGTGAAGCAAGTCTTTTAGGAAGAAGAGAAGTACTTACTGGGAAAGCAAAATTTGGGATTTTTGGTGATGGAAAAGAATTACCACAAATTGCAATGGCAAAAGTATTCAAAAATGGAGATTTCCGTTCTGGATACTATCGCGATCAAACATTTATGTTCGCAATTGGTCAATTAACTGTTGAACAATTTTTTGCACAATTATACGCTTTAACAGATTTAGAGAAAGAACCTTCATCAGGAGGTCGTCAAATGACATCTCATTTCGGAACACGTTCTTTAAATGAAGATGGTTCTTGGAAAAAATTAACAGAACAAAAAAATTCGAGTGCTGATATTTCGCCAACAGCTGGTCAAATGCCACGTTTGTTAGGCTTAGCACAAGCTTCAAAATATTTTAGAAATGTTCCTCAATCAGACGAAGATCAACAATTTTCTGTAAACGGAAATGAAATTGCTTTCGGAACAATTGGTGACGCAAGTACTTCTGAAGGTCATTTTTGGGAAACGATAAATGCAGGTGGAGTTTTGCAAGTGCCAATGGTTGTTTCTATTTGGGACGATGGTTACGGAATTTCTGTACCAGCTAAATTTCAACGCACAAAATCGAATCTTTCTGAATTATTATCAGGTTTCGGAAGAACGGAAGAGGAAAGAGGTTACGAAATTATTACTGTAAAAGCGTGGGATTATCCTGCTTTGATTGAAGCGTATACACGTGCAGAAAGATTTGCGCGTGAGCATCACATTCCGTGTATTGTACACGTGCAAGAATGTACGCAACCACAAGGTCACTCGACTTCTGGTTCGCACGAGCGTTATAAATCAGAGGAGCGTTTGACATGGGAAAAAGATTTTGATGGAATCTCAAAATTCCGTGAATATATTTTAGCATTTGCAGATCATTCAGAAGCAATTATTTCTGCGGAAGAGTTGGATCAATTAGAAGCTGAAGTAAAAGCTGAAGTAAAAGCTTCTCAAAAACAATGTTGGGACGATTATTTGA
This sequence comes from Empedobacter sp. UBA5528, assembly GCF_002426075.1. Lineage (NCBI taxonomy): Bacteria > Pseudomonadati > Bacteroidota > Flavobacteriia > Flavobacteriales > Weeksellaceae > Empedobacter > Empedobacter sp. UBA5528. Next base: position 122,278 of record NZ_DINY01000005.1, read on the forward strand.
ATCCAATTTTGGATTTGAAAAATGAAGCGTTAGAATTATTAACGAAAATTGCTTTAGAAAGTGCAAACGGTGCTTTTATCAACATTGAAATTAGTAATCTAAAATCAAAGAAAAGTCCTTTCAAACGTGATGTTTATGGAGCTGTTCGTAAAGTAATTCGTTTAATACGTTCAGAAAATTTAGTTACAAAAGCTGAATTAATTTCTTGGTTAGATGCCAAAATGAAGCGCGAAGAAGAAATCTATTCGACTAAATTAGTTTCAGGAACGGCAACTCAAGTACCACAAGTAAAACCTGAGTTTGGAGAAAATCCAGCGTTAGAAGATGGTCGTGTAATTGTTCGTGATAACTTTGATAAAATTTTCGAAAAATATCCAAAGGCATTAGTTTTTGGTGAAGATGCTGGAAATATTGGTGATGTAAACCAAGGTTTAGAAGGTCTTCAAGCAAAATATGGTATCGATCGTATTTCGGATACAGGTATTCGCGAAGCAACAATTCTTGGTCAAGGAATTGGATTAGCGATGCGTGGTTTACGTCCAATTGCAGAAATTCAATATTTAGATTATATCCTTTATTGTTTACAAGGAATTTCTGATGATTTGGCAACTGTGCTTTATCGTTCGAATGGAGGTCAAAAAGCGCCTGTGATTATCAGAACGCGTGGTCACCGTTTAGAAGGTGTTTGGCATTCAGGTTCGCCAATGGGAGGAATTTTGAATTTGGTTCGTGGCGTGAATGTTTTAGTTCCACGTGATTTAACAAAAGCCGCAGGTTTTTACAATACATTGATGCAAGCAGATGAGCCTGCAATTGTTGTAGAAAGTTTGAATGGTTATCGTTTGAAAGAACCTGCACCAACTAATATTGGAGAATTTACAACGCCAATAGGTGAAGTAGAAATTACAAAAGAAGGAAAAGATGTAACGTTATTAACATACGGTTCTACTTGGAGAATTGTGATGGATGCTGCGAAAGAATTGGAGCAACTAGGTATTTCTGTTGAAGTAATTGATGCACAATCTTTATTGCCTTTCGATATCAATGCAGATGTTGCAAAAAGTTTGAACAAAACGAATCGTTTAGTTATTGTTGACGAAGATGTTCCAGGTGGAGCAAGTGCATTCTTGTTACAAGAAATTATCGAGAAACAAGGTGGATATTTTACATTAGATAGCGCACCATTGACGATTACAGCGAAAGCTCACCGTCCTGCGTATGCGACTGATGGAGATTATTTTTCAAAACCTTCTGTTGATGATATTACAGAACAAGTCTATGAACTAATGCGCGAAGCGAAACCAAACGAGTTTCCTGCTTTGTACTAAAAAATAAATTTTAGAGTTATATAAGCGTATGTCTTTTTCAAAAAGGCATGCGCTTTTTTTGTATTTTTAACAATCAAAATTATAATGAAAATGAAATTCTATTCGATTATACTTTGTCTATTGACTTCAATTCTTTTTGGGCAATTTCAAGATGTAATTCCTCCAAAGAATATCAAGACGGTTCAAGTTTTTAATCCGCAAACAAACGATAATACACCCGTTATCAAGTTAGGTTCTAGCGAAAGATTAATTTTTCTTTTTGATGATATCAGTGCAGGTTATAAGCGTTATCAATATTCTATTGAACACAGAAATGCAGATTGGTCAGAATCGAATATTTTTCAAACCGAATTTTTAAATGGTGTTAATGCTGATTATGCGCGAACATATAAGAATTCATTCAATACGTATCAAAAATATACCAATTATCAAATTCAATTTCCGAATGATCAAATGAATGTAAAATTACCTGGAAATTATGTGTTAAAAGTGTATTTAGAAAATGATTCAAACCCAATTTTCACGAAACGTTTTGCCGTTTATCAACCAATTGCGGATGTTGGAGTGATGGTTTCTCGTTACAATAATCCAACCGTAAAAGAATTGAATCAGCGTTTGCAAGTTCAAGTTTCGAGTGGAACACAAAATTTAACTGAAGTTCCTGATGGTGCAAGATTATTTTTGATGAAAAATAACAATTGGAACGAAGGTTATTTTGTCAATCGACCATCTTTTTCTCGTCCAAATCAATTAACATATAATGATACTAATATTTTGTTTGACGGTGGTGCAGAATACAATTGGTTTGATAACAAAAATTTAGAAGTTCCGAGTTTAACAACAGAAAAAACATTCAGAAAAGATAGTGTTTATCACACTGTTTTGCGTGCAGATATTCCGAAATATAATTTACCTTATGATGATTATCCAGACATTAATGGTAATTTTTATATCCGAAATAACCGTTATGGAAACGAATATGCAGCAAATTCTGAAGCAGATTATTCATGGGTTTATTTTGCCTTAGATGCTTTCGAAGATCAAAATGGATTATACGTTCCGTATGTTGTAGGTGCTTTTAATAATTGGGAAATTGATGAAAATTCGAAATTAGAAAAAGACGATGCAGGATTTTGGGTAACCGAATTATTCTTGAAACAAGGTTATTACAATTATCAATATGTCGTAAAAAATACCAAAACAGGCAAAATCGATCCAAGTTATGTGAGCGGAAGTTTTTGGCAAACCGAAAATCAATATCAAGCATTGTTTTACTATCGCCCTTGGGGACAACGATACGATGTGTTGATGGGATATGGAACTGGAAATTCGAGGAGATAAGTAGCTTAACTTCTCAAAATTTTTTCCATTATTTTTCCTTTGGCTAATTCATCGATTAATTTGTCTAAATATCGAATTTTTTGCATCAATGGATTTTCAATTTCTTCCACACGATAACCGCAAATCACACCTTTTATTTTAGTTGCATTTGGATTAAACTTTGGTGCATTTTCAAAAAAATCATGAAAGTTAGTTTTCTTCGTTAAAATTTCTTCCAAATCTTTTTCAGTATAACCTGTTAACCAAAAAATAATTTGATCAACTTCCGTTTTTGTTCGGTTTTTCTTTTCTGCTTTTGTGATGTAATGCGGATAAACACTTGCAAAAGACATTTCGATTACACGCTGAAAATTTTTATCATTCATTTTTTAAGAATATTATAGAGGATAAATTTCGACAATTAATTTGATAAAATCTCACTATTTTCATCGATTGTGATTTATAGATTTTGAGTTAAATTTGAGTATGAAATTTTTATTTAGATTTTTAATACTGTTTACGATAATTAGTTTGGTTGGATGTACTTCTGAAACCAAAAAATCACCAATTGATTTTTATTATTGGCGAAGTAATTATTCGGTGAATGAAACAGAGAAAAAAGCGGTTGATTCACTAAAAGTGGAAAATATTTATGTTCGTTTTTTTGATGTGGATAAAAAGTTGAATAAAATTTCTCCAGTTGGAATTATTCAGAATTTTGATGCAACGAAACTCAATGTCAATTATATTCCGACGGTTTTTATTACCAATCAAACTTTTCTGAATACATCAAAAGATCAAATCAAAATTTTAGCAAAAGATGTGTATAATTTTTTGAGTGAAACGGCTGAAAGAGGAAATCTAAAAAGTTTCAATGAAATTCAGATAGATTGTGATTGGACGAAATCTACGCGCGAAAATTATTTTATGTTTTTGTCGGAATTGAAACATATTTCGGGCAAAAAACTTTCGGCAACTTTGCGTTTGCATCAAGTCAAATTTAAAGACAAAGAAGGAGTTCCGCCTTTGGATAAAATGGTTTTGATGTGTTATGCAACCGAAAATCCAACTGATCAATCTGAAAATAATTCGATTTTAGATTTGAAAATAGCAAAAGATTATTTAAAAAACTTGAACGATTATCCAATCAAATTAGATGTTGCTTTGCCAATTTATTCGTGGGCAATTTTGACAAATCATCAAGGAAAAATAAAATTAATCAATTCTTTTTCGGAGCAAGATTTGATAGGAAAACCTGTAAAGAAAATCAGAAATGGATTTTATGAAGTGGAAGATGATTTTTTTGTACGAAATTTTTATGTGAGCAAAGGTTTTACAATAAAAGTTGAAATGATTTCTCCTGAATTATTAATTGAAACAAAATCATTTATCGATACAAAATTATCTTACAATTATCGCTTGATTTATTTTCATTTAGACTCAAAATTTTTGAAAACAATACCAACACAATTATGAAAAAAATAGTACTTACTTTATGCTTAACTTTTGGTTTAACCAAAGTATTTGCGTGTGCTGATGGAGGTGGAGAAGATTATTATTACTACAATCTTTTTTCGCAAACTTTAAGCGAAGCGCCTCAATATCAGCCATTTTTGATGACGTTGGATAATCCATATTATACGATGGATGCAAATCAAAAGAATGAGAATATTTTGGATTGGCAAAAAACGTTAGGAATTAGCTATCAGCAAGCGTTTGAGTTGGTTTTTAAAGTATCGAAACAAGAAATTGATTTGATGGTAAAGAATGGAAAATCGTCCAATACGAACTATAATTTTGCGACAACAGATTGGGTAAAAAAGAATAAGCAAAGTTTACTTTACTTGTCGTATGCCAAGTATTTAGAGCCTTATATGGCTTTTTATTATATCGATAATGGTGAATGGTCGTATGTCGATCGTCCAGAAAAAAATGTCAATAATCTAAATTATAAAAAAGTTCTTGAGGTTCTAAAGAAAAGTTGGAATGCAGAAACGGACAAAGAATTAAAAGTTCGTTATGGTTATCAATTGGTTCGTTTTGCGCATTATTTCCACGAATATAAAGATGCCATCAATTATTTTAACATGTATGTGGCGTCGCAAGGACTCAAAAATTCGATGTATTATTATGCATTAGATCAAAAAGGTGGAGCGGAGCGTGCGCTTGGAAATTATATTCAGGCGAATTATGACTTTTTTGAAGTTTTTTCTCATTCGAATGATCGAAAAATGAGCGCTTATCAATCGATGCGCGTGACAGAAGATTTGAATTATGAGAAAATGTTAGCGAATGCCAAAACGATTCAAGAAAAAAATGATTTGTATTTGTTGATTGGTTATAATGATTTTTCGAATCCGTTGGCGCCTGCAAAAAAAATTATTGCGAATGATGTGAATGCTCCACAAGCGAGAATTTTATTTGCACGTTCTATCAATTTAATTGAGCGCGAATATTTGCAACAAAATCCTGAAGATTATTATTGGGATTCGTCGCAAGTGCGAAAAAAATACACGGATTTGTATTTGCCTATAAAAGCGAATAACGATTATTATGGAAGTTCTGATGAAAATTCGAAAGATGAAATTCAGATTAATGAATTAATTTCTTTGGCTAAATCGCAAGCAACAAAAGCTAATGACAAAGAATATTGGAATTTATCGGTGGCATATCTTAATTTATTGAACAAAAATTTTTCGGAAACAAAAACGTATTTAGCCAAAGTAAATTCAACTTCGAAAGAATTTCAACAACAGAAAAAAGTGATTGAAATTTTATTAGAGATTTTCGAACAAAAGAAAATTTCAGATAGTTTCGAGAATCAATTGATGCAAAAATATGCGTCGATTTTGAATTATGAATATCCAAAATTGCCAGAAGATGTTTATGATTATTCGGATGAAGATGATCAAAAAATGAACTTGAAAAATGTGATTTTAGATGTTTTGGCAAATCGATATTTTCTGCAAGGCGATAAAGGAAAAGCATTTTTAATTCATAATGAAATTACACAATTAGGTTCAAATCCAGATTGGGCGATTATCAATGATTTGGATAAATTGGATAAAAAATCGAATAAAACAGCTTTCGAAAAATATTTGATTAATGCAAAAGTAAAATCGAGTTCATGGGATTGGAGAACCGAAAAATCGACGGATATTCAGTTCAGATTATCTGATTATTTAGCCGATTTCAAAGGAACATTGTATTTAGGCGAAATGAAGTTTGATTTGGCGAAGAAAGAATTTGAGAAGATTGATCAAAAATATCATACCTCAGAAAGTGCTTATTTTATTTATGATTACGATTATACAACAGAAAAAGAGAGCAAAACTTGGGTAGAAAATCAGTTTGATGGCTATCATAATATTCCGAATAAAATTTTTGGCTATAATAAGATTGAATGTTTTAATTGTGACGAAAATCAAGTGATCGCAACACCATATTTGAATGAATTCAAATTTATCAAACCAAAAATGTCAAAATTAGAATTGACAAATGCGATGATTGAATTGAATAAAATAGCAAAGAAAAATACCGAAGAAGCTGCGAAAGCGAATTATTTGTTGGGAAATTTCTTCTACAATACGACGACTTTGGGTTATTATCGTTATTTGTTGACATTTGATCGAAACAATGATAATGGACCAAAATTTAATAATTATGGAGATCAATATGAAGCAACAAGCAACTTCTTTTACAAAAGTTTTGGTTGGGGAGGAAATTACGTAGATAATTTTACGCCTTCTGAAAATTATTTGAAAAAAGCATTTGATTCGACAAAAGACAAAGAAATGAAAGCGCAAATATTGTTTGCATTGTCGAAGAATGAACAAGGAAGATTTTATAATGCAAAAGATCCTGTGTTGAAACGTTTGTACGAAAATCAATATGATAACGAAGAGAAGATTTTAGCGTTTAAAGTGGCAAATTATCGTTCTAATTTTAAAAATTTGAAACAATATTCGGACACGAAAACATATCAAGAAATAAAATCAAATTGTAAATATTTCGATTATTACACAAATAACTTTTAATAATTAAAACGCTTCTAATTTTAGGAGCGTTTTTTGTAATGTGATTTTTGACTAAAATAGATTATTATGAAATGTTTTGTAACTCAAGAACCAATTAATCGCTACGAAGCTGTAAAAGGAAAAGAAATTCAGCAAGAGATTTTTAAATTGATTGAGCAAGATTATCCAGCAATTACCGAAGAAGATTATGTTTCGATAAAAATATTGAACAAATATCGTCGTCAATTTTTTGCAAATTTGATTTCGCAAGAAAAAGGTGAAATGGAAAAATTGGATCAAGATGTAGTAGAAGCAATTCGTGATAATTCTATTCTTTCCGAAAATATAAAAGAAAATACATCAAAGCCATTGACAACAGGCGATAGAATTGCAGATAAAGTAGCGTCTTTCGGAGGAAGTTGGACATTTATTATTTCGTTTTTTATTTTCTTATTGGCTTGGATGTTTCTTAATTTCTGGATGTTGCACAACAAAGGTTTTGATCCCTATCCATTTATTTTACTCAATTTGATTTTGTCTTGTTTAGCAGCAATACAAGCTCCAATTATTATGATGAGTCAAAATCGTCAAGAAGATAAAGACCGTGATAGAGCCGAACATGATTATAAAATTAATTTGAAAGCCGAACTGGAAATAAAATTATTAAGCGAAAAAATAGATCATTTATTGGTTCATCAGAATAAGAAATTATTAGAAATACAGGAAATGCAGATTCAATATTTAGAAAATATCGAAAATCAAATTCTTCATACAAAAGATAAAAAAGAAAATAAAAAGGAAGAATAATGGATGATTTTATGTTTAAAGTGATAAAAGACTTAATTATCTGAACTGAAACATTTCCATTTATTTTTCTTAAATTTGAACTTTGAAAAGTATAAACAAACAAAATAATCAAAATGTCAAAATCATTTGCTCAAATTCCTCACGCTGTTAACGAAGAGGTAAAATCATATGCTCCTGGAACGCCAGAGCGTGCGCAATTATTAGACGCATACAAAAAAATGTTTAACGAGGTAACTGAAGTTCCTCAATACATTGGTTCTGAAGAAATTTTTTCAGGAAATAAAAAAGAAATTCGTCCTCCACATGACCACCAAAAAGTTGTTGGTTATTTCCACGAAGGAACACAAGATGATGTAAGAAAAGCGATTGATACAGCTTTAGCTGCAAAAGAAGCTTGGGTTGCAATGCCTTGGGAAGATAGAGCGGCAATTTTCTTGAAAGCTGCAGATTTGATTGCTGGTCCTTACCGTGCAAAAATAAATGCTGCAACAATGATTGGTCAATCTAAAAATGCAATGCAAGCAGAAATTGATTCAGCTTGTGAGTTGATTGACTTTTTACGTTTCAATGTACAATACATGACAGAAATTTATGCAGATCAACCAATTTCTTCTCCTGGAATTTGGAATCGTGTAGATTATCGTCCATTAGAAGGGTTTACTTTTGCAATTACTCCTTTCAACTTTACTGCAATTGCTGGTAACTTACCATCTTGTATGGCTTTGATGGGGAACGTTGTAGTTTGGAAACCTTCTGATAAACAAACTTTAGCTGCTAAAGTAACAATGGAAGTGTTCAAAAAAGCTGGTTTACCAGATGGTGTAATCAACATGATCTTAACTGATGGAGCAGAAACTGCAAAAACAGTTTTAGAACATAAAGATTTTGCAGGTTTACACTTCACAGGTTCTACAAAAGTTTTCAATACTTTATGGAAACAAATTGGAGATAACATCAACAATTACAGAACTTATCCACGTATCGTAGGAGAAACAGGAGGAAAAGATTTCGTAATGGTTCACAAATCAGCTTGTCCAACAGAAGTTGCTGTAGGTTTAGTTCGTGGAGCGTTTGAATACCAAGGACAAAAATGTTCTGCTGCTTCTCGTGCTTATATTCCATCTAACTTATGGAGCGAAGTTGAGAAACAAATGAAAGAAATGTTAGCAACTGTTACATTAGGATCTCCAGAGGATTTCTCTAATTTCATGACAGCGGTTATCGATAAAAACTCTTTCGAAAAATCTAAAGCATATATCGATCGTGCACAAGCATCTTCTGAAGCTGAAGTTGTAATAGGTGGTACTTATGATGATTCAGTTGGATATTTTGTTCAACCAACAGTTATCAAAGCAACGAACCCTAAATATGAATCAATGGTAGAAGAAATCTTCGGGCCTGTATTATCAGTTTATGTTTATGATGAAAATGAATTTGAAGCAACTTTAAAATTAGTTGACGAAACTTCTGCTTACGCATTAACAGGATCAATCTTCGCGAAAGATCGTGCTGCTGTAGAATTAGCTGCTAAAGCATTGAAAAATGCTTGTGGAAATTTCTACATCAACGATAAACCAACAGGTGCAGTTGTAGGACAACAACCATTTGGTGGAGCACGTGCTTCTGGTACAAATGATAAAGCAGGTTCTGCAATGAACTTGTTACGTTGGACTTCTGTTCAAACAATCAAAGAAACATTTGTTCCTGCAAAAGATTACAAATACCCATTCTTAGAAAAATAATATTTTCGAGATATAAAATTAGAATAAGCCTTACATTTGTAGGGCTTATTTTTTTGGTATGAATGATAATTCGGAAAAAGCAATCAAAGCTTCAATTTTTAGTATTGTAGGAAACGCTTCTTTGGCTGGAATTAAGTTTTTGGCTGGTTATTTTGGGAATTCTTACGCACTTATTGCAGATGCAATCGAGTCTTCGGCAGATGTTTTTTCTTCTATATTTGTTTTCTTTGGACTAAAGTATTCTGCAAAACCTGCAGATGAAAATCATCCTTACGGGCACGGAAAAGCAGAAGCGTTAATCACATTTTTAGTGGTTACTTTCCTTATTGTTTCTGCGATTATCATTGCAAAAGAAAGTATTAACAATATTATTACACCACATCATCAGCCCAAACCATTTACCTTATTAGTACTTGGAGGAATTATTTTATTCAAAGAATTATCGTTTCAGTATGTAATGAGAAAAAGTGTTGAGACTAACAGTTCTTCTCTAAAAGCAGATGCTTGGCATCATCGTTCAGATGCAATTACATCATTAATGGCGTTTATCGGAATTTCGATTTCGTTGGTAATGGGACCAGGTTGGGAGGCAGCAGATGATGTTGCGGCGCTTTTTGCTTCAAGTTTTATTTTATACAATGCGTACAAAATCCTTCGACCTGCGTTAGGAGAAATTATGGATGAGCAATTGTACGAAAATGAAATTGAGCAAATTAGAGAAATCGCTTCACATGTTCCTGGTGTTATGGCGACTGAAAAATGTAATGTGCGCAAAAATGGAATGAATTATTATGTGGATTTGCATGCAATAGTCGATGGAACGATTTCGGTGGTGGAAGGACATAAAATTAGTCATGATCTGAAAGATGCTGTACAAGCTAAAATGCCACAAGTAAAAGATGTATTAGTGCATATAGAACCTACTTTTGTTTCGGTTCGAGAATATTTTCGAACAAATCACATCGAAGATAAGAGAGTGGAAGAGTAAAATTTTATCTTATGAAATATTTTGGAATTTGCATTGTTTTGTTTTCATTTTTCTGTTGTAATCCATCAGTTTCAGAGAATAATGCTTTAAGTGAAACAAATTATGGTAAGATTGATGATTCTGATTTAAAATTCAAATTTGGAGATATTATTTTGTTTGAGGATACTAATATTAAAGCGGTTGTGATTGATATTTTTAAAGAGGATAATATAATTTTCTACGGAATATCTTTTATGATGAATGATAATATTTTTGGAAGAAGAATTCCAGAAGGTTTTGAAGGTAATTGCATTGATTTAATCGATATTTTATATGTAAATGAGAATTATTTCACAAACAAAAAAGTTTCTGTAATAAAACATGAAGATTTAAATTTTAAGAAAATTGGAATAGGAGCTTATGATTACATTAATAATTATGAGGAAATTCTAAGTGATTATAAAAAGGGAATCGAAATTCGAAAATTAGAACAAACTCCTTGTACAAATTTGACTGAATTGAAACCTATTTATGAACAATATTTTGATATAAATAAATTTAAATAAAAAAAGAGAAGCAATTGCTTCTCTTTTTGATTTTTCCCTTCGTTTAAAAATCATAATATATAATAAAAGGTCGAGTTAGAATAGTTTGAAACCAATACCTGTACTGATTAACCAAGGATTAAGATCTACATCTGCTGGTACATAAACTTGTTTGTCTAAAGCTGCACCAACTGTAACGTCAGTATTCAAGTATAATTTTTTGACATCTACGTTCCAGTATAATTTATCATTGATTTTGTAATCAAATCCTAATTGAAATCCGAAACCTACATTGTTTTTGTAATCTACACTTGTTACAGCTGCATTTCTACCTTTTCCTTGCCCTTGATCGTAGAAAATTGTATAATTAATTCCTGCACCAACATAAGGTTTTAAGTTTTTGGTTGGATATAAATGATATTGCACATTAAGAGTTGGAGGCAACAACATCACGCGTCCCAAATCCAAATTTCCTAATGCAGTATTTACCGCAACAACTTCGTGTTTAGATGTTCCTAAAATTAATTCGGCTGCGATATTTTTTGTAATATAATAGGTAAAGTCGATTTCTGGAATAAGGTTATTCGTCACTGCGACATTTCCACCTATTGCTTCTATTTTAGCATCTTCCATAGGAACTACACCAGTTGCTCTTACACGCATATGCAATTCACCTGCTTCTTGTCCAAATGAATTTATCGATGCTAAAATTGCTCCTACTATTAATAGTCCTTTTCTCATAATGTTTTATTTTATTTCTGAGAACAAAACTCGGATTAATTTATCCGAATTAAAATGTCAAATATCATTTCCGAAAATGACTTTAAACATTTGTTTTTTTTTAGGATATTATTAACTTAAAAACGCTGATAGTCAATTATTTTTAATGAGTAAAAATAATCATAAAAGAAAAACTTTTCACTTAATAGAAATTTATTACTTTTGGAGGAAAGTCATAAAAAAACAAAAAAACTCAAAAAAATGGATTTCTTAGAAAATGAAAATTTATCATTAATCGCGCAATCGGCAAGAGATTTCGCAAAACAATACATTCAACCGAATATAATGGAGTGGGATGAAGCTCAAACTTTTCCAGTTGAAGTTTTCAAAGAACTTGGAAAAATGGGATTCATGGGAATCGTTGTCCCAGAAGAATATGGAGGAAGTGGTTTGTCTTATGATGAATATGTATCAATTGTAGATGAAATTTCACAAGTTGATCCTTCTATCGGTTTGTCTGTAGCGGCACATAATTCACTTTGTACAAATCATATTTTAGAATTCGGTAATGAAGAACAAAAACAACGTTGGTTACCAAAATTAGCAACAGCAGAATGGATTGGTGCTTGGGGATTAACAGAGCACAACACTGGTTCTGATGCAGGAGGAATGTCTACAACAGCTGTAAAAGATGGTGACGAATGGGTAATTAATGGAGCAAAAAACTTTATTACGCATGCGATTTCTGGTGATGTAGCGGTTGTGATGACAAGAACAGGAGAGAAAGGAGCGAAAAATAACGCAACGGCTTTTGTGATCGAGAAAGGAACGCCAGGTTTTACTTCTGGTAAAAAAGAAAATAAATTAGGAATGCGTGCTTCGGAAACGGCAGAGTTAATCTTCGATAATGTACGTGTTTCGGACGCAAATCGTTTAGGGAACGTAGGTGATGGTTTCAAGCAAGCGCTTAAGATTTTAGATGGTGGTCGTATCTCGATTGCAGCTTTATCTTTAGGAATCGCGAAAGGAGCATACAAAGCAGCATTGAAATATGCACAAGAGCGTCATCAATTTGGAACTGCAATTGCAAATTTCCAAGCAATTAACTTTAAATTGGCTGAAATGATTACAGAAATCGAAGCTTCAGAATTATTAATTCGTAAAGCATCTTATTTAAAAAATCATAAAAAACCAATGACGACAGAAGGTGCAATGGCAAAATATTATGCATCGGAAGCGTGTGTTAAAATCTCGAATGAAGCAGTTCAAATATTTGGTGGATACGGATATACAAAAGATTTTCCAGTAGAGAAATTCTACCGTGATTCTAAGTTGTGTACAATCGGTGAAGGAACAACTGAGATCCAAAAATTAGTGATTGGAAGAAATATTTTGAAAGATTAATACAAAACGATTTGTTTAATTACTAAAGAGTTGTATATTTGCCATCTCAAAAAGAAATAGATAAAATTATGTTGATTATACCAGTAAAAGACGGAGAGTCAATCGAAAGAGCTCTAAAAAAATACAAAAGAAAATTTGATAAAACAGGTGTTGTACGTCAGTTAAGAGCACGTCAACAATTTACAAAACCTTCTGTTACAAATAGAATTAAGATGAGTAGAGCAATCTACAAACAAGCCTTAATCGAAAAGGAGGAAGCATAAATTGCCGTTTTAAACGATATAAAGAAATTAATTTCTGTTGACCTATTTGTTAAAGTTGTAACTTTGATGAATAGGTTTTTTTATGGAATTTATTCAACTATTCTTAGATTATTTAGCGCTCGAGAAAAACTATTCTACGCTAACAATTACTAGCTACAAAAGAGATTTGGACGATTTTGTTGAGTTCTATCAACAAGAAGAAAATTCGTCAGAAATACAACTTGCAACAAAAAATCATATTCGTGCATTTGTGATGCATTTATCAGAATTAGAAAAGTCTGAGAAAACAGTTAATCGCAAATTAAGCGCTTTACGAACGTTTTATAAATATTTGGTCAAAGAAAATCATCTTTCCATTAATCCAATCGAGCAAATTCATTCACTTAAACAAAATAAACAAGTTTTAGTACCTTTTACAGAAGCAGAATTGAATGATTTGTTGAATAATGATGAATTTTTCCCTGACACATTCGAAGGTTTACGTGATCGATTAATGATTGATGTAATGTATCAAACAGGAATTCGACGTGCCGAATTAATTGGTTTGAAAGAAAATGATATCGATCCGAATACACTTTCTATAAAAGTTCTTGGAAAAAGAAATAAAGAACGCATAATTCCTATTTCAACCTTTCTGTTAGAGGATTTGGCGAATTATAACACTAGAAAACATAACGAAATTACTTTACAATGTACGAATGTTTTTGTAACAGAAAAAGGAAAACCTTTGTACGATAATCTTGTTTATTCGAAAGTAAAATACTATCTTAGTCTTATAAGTGTAAAACATAAAAAAAGTCCTCATATGTTGAGGCATTCATTTGCGACTCATATGTTAGATTCAGGAGCAGATCTGAATGCAGTAAAAGATATTTTAGGGCATTCAAGTTTGTCATCGACTCAAATTTATACACATGGGAGTATAGAAAATTTAAAAAAAGTGTTTAACAAAGCTCACCCGCGTGAGAACAAAAAAGAGTAATTATGACAATTAACTTTCAAGCAGTAAACTTCAATACTAAACCAGGTTTAGAGGAGTATTTAGAGAAAAAATTAGAAAAATTAGAAACTTTGTCAGACAAAATCATTGCAGCGAATGTTTCTTTTAAATTAGAGAATACTGCAGAAAAAAATAACAAGACAGTTGATATTAAGTTAGAAGTACCAGGAGATGATATTGTTGTAAGTAAAACAGGACAATCTTTTGAAGAATGTATTGATTTAGCGGTAGATACATTAAAAAAATTAATTATCAGAAAAAAAGAAAAAATTAGCGAAAGATAAAAAATAGGGAATTGACTAAAAAAAGAACCTAAAAATTTGGTTAATTCAAAAAACAACGTAAATTTGCAGTCCGTTAAACAAACATATTTAACGGACTGTTCTTTTAAATAACGCTTTTAAAAACAAAAATGCCGATGTAGCTCAGCTGGCTAGAGCAGCTGATTTGTAATCAGCAGGTCGTGGGTTCGAGTCCCTCTATCGGCTCAAGGTTTTTAGAAGAACAAAAAAATAAGGCGGGGAGATACTCAAGCGGCCAACGAGGACGGACTGTAAATCCGTTGGGTAACCTTCGCAGGTTCGAATCCTGCTCTCCCCACAAACTTAATTTTTAAAATTTTTTGTGGTTTAGGATTTAATCTTTAAATTTGCAAAGCTTTTTAGAAGTGAATGCGGGAATAGCTCAATTGGTAGAGCGTCAGCCTTCCAAGCTGAATGTTGCGGGTTCGAGTCCCGTTTCCCGCTCAAATTCTGGTTCGTCCAGTATAGTTAATCTTTTAAGTAGTTGTTGAAACTCATTTAAACCAAGGTTAACGCGAGTCAAAAATTAATATCTTTATATAAATCAAAAAGTGTACTTTTACACTTGAAAATAATTTAAAGTTATTTTTTTAATTTAAGTATAACAATAGAAATTAATAAAAAGTAAAATGGCAAAGGAAACTTTCAACCGTAATAAGCCGCACTTAAATATTGGTACTATTGGTCACGTTGACCACGGTAAAACAACTTTGACTGCAGCGATTACTAAAGTATTAGCTGATGCTGGTTATTCAGAAGCAAAAGCTTTCGATCAAATCGATAATGCTCCAGAAGAAAAAGAGCGTGGTATTACAATTAATACATCTCACGTAGAGTATGAAACTGCTAACCGTCACTACGCACACGTTGACTGTCCAGGTCACGCGGATTACGTAAAAAACATGGTTACAGGAGCTGCTCAAATGGATGGTGGTATCTTAGTAGTAGCTGCTACTGATGGTCCAATGCCTCAAACTCGTGAGCACATCTTATTATGTCGCCAAGTAAACGTTCCTCGTATCGTTGTTTTCTTAAACAAAGTTGATATGGTTGACGATGCTGAGTTATTAGAGTTAGTAGAAATGGAAGTAAGAGATTTATTATCTTCTTACGAATATGACGGAGATAACACTCCAGTTATCCAAGGATCTGCTTTAGGTGCATTAAACGGTGAGCCTCAATGGGTTGAAACTGTATTAAACTTAATGAACAATGTTGATGAGTGGATTGAGCAACCAGTTCGTGATCAAGATAAACCATTCTTAATGCCAGTAGAGGATGTATTCTCTATTACAGGTCGTGGTACTGTTGCTACAGGACGTATCGAGGCTGGTGTAATTAACTCTGGGGATCCAGTTGACATCGTTGGTATGGGAGAAGAAAAATTAACTTCTACTGTAACAGGTGTTGAAATGTTCCGTAAAATCTTAGATAGAGGTGAAGCTGGTGATAACGTAGGTTTATTATTACGTGGTGTTGATAAAACTGACATCCGTCGTGGTATGGTTATCGCAAAACAAGGATCTGTTAAACCACACAAAAAATTCAAAGCTGAGGTTTATATCTTAACTAAAGAAGAAGGTGGTCGTCACACTCCATTCCATAACCGTTACCGTCCACAGTTCTACGTACGTACAACTGACGTAACAGGGGAAATCAACTTACCAGAAGGAGTTGAGATGGTTTTACCAGGAGATAACTTAACTATTACAGTTGAATTATTACAACCAATCGCATTAAACGAAGGTTTACGTTTCGCAATCCGTGAAGGTGGACGTACAGTTGGTGCTGGTCAGGTAACTGAAATTTTAGACTAATTAGTCAAAATATAATATAGAAGATGTGGTAATCTTCAATGATTACCACTCTTTTTATCTACGGGCATAGTTCAATGGTAGAATAGCGGTCTCCAAAACCGTTGATCAGGGTTCGAATCCTTGTGCCCGTGCTAAATGAAAACGATATGAAAGTCGTACAATATTTTAAAGATTCCTTTGTAGAATTTAAAGATCATGTTACATGGCCATCATTCTCAGATCTACAAAGAGACACAATTATTGTTGCAATAGCTACAGTTTTGTTAGCTATATTTTTATATGCGGTAGATACATTATTCACACAAGTGCTTAACTTTATCTACGGCGCTTTTTAGTTTGTAAAATATCCCGTTTAGTAATTAGAATCATGAGTGAAAAGAAATGGTATGTAATCAAGACTGTAGCTGGACAAGAGCTGAAAGTTAAGGATTATATTGAAAGAGAAATTCAGTACCAAAATTTGAATGATTATGTAGGACAAATTGTTGTTCCTATGGAAAAAGTGATTCAAATCCGTAACGGTAAAAAATATCAAAAGGAAAAAGTACACTTTCCTGGTTACATCATGATAGAAGCCGAACTTGTAGGGGAAATTCCTCACATGGTAAAGAATACATCAGGTGTAATTAGCTTTTTGAGTGCAACGAAAGGAGGTGATCCTGTACCAATGAGACAATCGGAAGTTAACCGAATGTTAGGTAAAGTTGACGAATTAGCAGAAAACGTTGATACAAACTTAGGAATATCTTACATCGTAGGAGAAACTGTAAAAGTAATCGACGGACCATTCAATGGCTTCAACGGAACAGTTGAAAAAATCATTGAAGATAAACGTAAACTTGAAGTGATGGTTTTAATCTTCGGACGTAAAACACCACTAGAGTTAAGTTTTAACCAAGTTGAAAAGATTGCATAATCAATCTATCAACAAATTAAAAGTAGAAATTTAGGCTGCTTCCACATAACGCTTAATTTTAAGAATTAAAAAAATGGCAAAAAAAATTGAAAAAGTTGTAAAACTTCAAGTTAAAGGAGGACAAGCAAATCCTTCGCCACCAGTAGGGCCAGCTTTAGGTGCTGCAGGTGTTAACATCATGGAGTTTTGTAAACAATTTAATGGACGTACACAAGAAAAACAAGGTGCAGTGTTACCAGTTGTTATTACTGTGTATCAAGACAAATCATTCGATTTCGTAATTAAAACTCCACCAGCTGCTATTCAGTTAATGGAAGCTGCGAAATTGAAAAAAGCATCAGGTGTACCAAACCGTCAAAAAGTTGGTACTGTTACTTGGGATCAAGTTAGAGCTATTGCTGAAGACAAATTAGCGGACATGAACTGTTTTACTGTTGAATCTGCTATGAAAATGGTTGCTGGAACTGCACGTTCTATGGGTATAACTGTAAAAGGTGGGCAAGCTCCAGAATAATTAAAACATTTTAGGAAATGGCAAAGTTAACAAAAAGACAAAAAGAAGTATTAGCTAAAGTAGAAAAAAACAAACTTTACTCTATTGATGAAGCATCATCATTAGTAAAGGAAGTTAACTACGCTAAGTTTGATGCTTCTGTAGATATAGCAGTTCGTTTAGGTGTAGATCCTAAGAAAGCTAACCAAATGGTTCGTGGTGTAGTTTCATTACCACACGGAACAGGTAAAGATGTAAAAGTATTAGCATTAGTTACTCCAGACAAAGAAGCAGAAGCTAAAGCAGCAGGTGCAGACTATGTAGGATTAGACGAATACTTACAAAAAATTAAAGAAGGTTGGACAGATGTTGACGTTATCGTTACTATGCCAGCTGTTATGGGTAAATTAGGACCATTAGGACGTGTTTTAGGACCTCGTGGATTAATGCCTAACCCAAAATCAGGTACTGTAACTTTAGAAGTAGGTAAAGCCGTTTCTGAAGTAAAAGCAGGTAAAATCGACTTCAAAGTAGATCGTTACGGAATCATCCACGCTGCAGTTGGTAAAGTATCTTTCGATGCTGATAAAATTAAAGAAAATGCGAATGAGTTAATTCAAACTTTAATTAAATTAAAACCAACAGCTGCTAAAGGAACATATGTAAAAAGCATCACGCTTTCTACAACTCAATCTGTAGGTGTATCAGTAGATCCAAAAAGTGTAAACGCTTAAAATTAGTAGATTATGGCAATGACAAAACAAGATAAAGCAAATATGATAGATGAATTGCAAGCTGTATTAGCAGAAGCAAAAATCATCTACTTAGCAGATATCGACGGATTAAACGCTGTTAATACTACTGAATTAAGAAGAGCTTGCTTCAAAAGCAATGTATCTTTACGCGTAGTAAAAAACACTTTATTAAAGAAAGCTATGGAGCAAATCGAAGACAAAAACTTCGAAGAGCTTTACGGATCTTTAAAAGGAAATACAGCATTAATGACTGCTGAAGTTGGTAATGCACCAGCTAAAGTAATCGATACTTTCAGAAAAAAATCTGAAAAACCTATTTTAAAAGGAGCTTGGATTGAAGATAATACATTCGTAGGTGATGACAAATTACCACAATTAGTAGCATTGAAATCTCGCGAAGAATTAATCGCAGACATCATCATGTTACTTCAATCTCCAATCAAAACTGTTGTTTCTCAATTAGAGAACAAAGACGCTGCAAAAGCAGAAGAAGGAGCTTCAGAAGAATAAGACACACTCATATCAAATAAAAGTTTAAAAAACAAAAAGCATTAAAATGGCAGATTTAAAAAAATTAGCTGAAGAGTTAGTAAACTTAACAGTTTTAGAAGTTAATGAATTATCTACAATCTTAAAAGATGAGTACGGAATCGAACCAGCTGCTGCTGCTGTAGTTGTTGCTGCAGGTGGAGCAGGTGAAGCTGCTGAAGAGCAATCAGAATTCGACGTAATCTTAAAAGAAGCAGGTGCATCTAAATTAGCAGTTGTTAAATTAGTTAAAGAATTAACTGGTAAAGGATTAAAAGAAGCTAAAGATTTAGTAGATTCAACTCCAGCAACAGTTAAAGAAGCAGTTTCTAAAGACGAAGCTGAAGCTTTAAAGAAACAGCTAGAAGAAGCTGGTGCAGTAGTAGAATTGAAGTAATTTTTATTACTCAAAAATATAGGTTTGGACCTAACACAGGACGTGTTAGGTCTAAACCTTTTTACGCATAAAGTCATTATATAAACCAAAATTCATTCGAAATTGGCCACTAAAGCAACATTAAGCAACTCGACTGAGAAAAAAGAAAGATTGAACTTCTCTTCTGCAAAAGCAGTCGCTCAGTTCCCAGATTTCCTTGACATTCAGATCAAATCGTTTGAAGATTTTTTCCAGTTGGAAACAAGACCTGACCAACGAAAAAATGAAGGTCTTTACCGAACATTTGCTGAGAATTTTCCAATTACGGATACTCGCAATCAGTTTGTTTTAGAATTCTTAGATTATTTCGTAGATCCACCACGTTACACAATTGATGAGTGTATCGAAAGAGGATTAACGTACAGCGTACCATTGAAAGCTCGTCTTAAATTGTACTGTACGGACGAAGAACACGAAGATTTCGAAACTGTAGTGCAAGACGTATACTTAGGAACAATTCCTTACATGTCTCCTTCAGGATCATTCATTATTAATGGTGCAGAGCGTGTTATTGTATCTCAATTACACCGTTCTCCTGGGGTATTCTTCGGACAATCTTTCCACGCGAATGGTACAAAATTGTACTCATCTCGTATCATTCCTTTCAAAGGATCTTGGATTGAGTTCGCAACAGACATCAACAGCGTAATGTACGCTTACATCGATCGTAAGAAAAAGTTACCATTAACTACTTTATTACGTGCTATCGGATACGAAAGAGATAAAGATATCTTAGAAATTTTCGACTTAGCTGAAGAAGTAAAAGTTAATAAAGCTAATTTAAAGAAAGTTGTAGGTCGTAAACTTGCTGCACGTGTATTAAATACATGGCACGAGGATTTCGTAGATGAAGATACAGGAGAAGTTGTATCTATCGAGCGTAATGAAATTATCTTAGACCGTGAAACAATCTTAGAGAAAGATCACATCGATCAAATCGTAGATTCTGGTGTTAAGACGATCTTATTACACAAAGAAGATATCAATTCTGCTGATTATGGAATTATCCATAATACTTTACAAAAAGACCCTACTAACACTGAAAAAGAGGCAGTAGAGTACATCTATAGACAATTACGTAACGCTGAGCCACCAGATGAGGAAACAGCAAGAGGAATTATTGACAAATTATTCTTCTCTGATCAACGTTATTCATTAGGTGAAGTAGGTCGTTACAGATTAAATAAAAAATTAGGCTTAAGCATTAGCGAGGAAGTACAAGTATTAACTCGTGAAGATATCATTTCGATTATTAAATACTTAATCGAATTAATCAACTCTAAAGCAGAGGTGGATGATATTGACCACTTATCTAACCGTCGTGTAAGAACGGTAGGTGAGCAAATGGCTAGCCAATTCGGAGTAGGTTTAGCTCGTATGGCTAGAACTATCCGCGAAAGAATGAATGTTCGTGACAACGAGGTGTTTACCCCAATCGATTTGATTAATGCTAAAACATTATCATCTGTTATCAACTCATTCTTCGGAACGAACCAGTTATCTCAGTTCATGGACCAAACAAATCCATTATCAGAGATTACACACAAACGTCGTTTATCAGCATTAGGACCTGGAGGTTTATCAAGAGAAAGAGCGGGATTCGAGGTACGTGACGTACACCACACTCATTACGGACGTTTATGTCCAATTGAAACTCCTGAGGGACCAAACATTGGTTTGATTTCGTCATTATGTGTATTCGCTAAAGTTAATAACTTAGGGTTCATCGAAACACCGTACAGAAAAGTAGAAGATGGAAAAGTGGACGTCGAATCAGCACCAATCTATTTAACTGCGGAAGAGGAGGAATCAAAAGTAATTGCTCAAGCCAATATCGACATGACAGACGATGGTACTATTGCTACTGAACGTGTAACTGCTCGTGAAGATGGGGATTTCCCTGTTGTAACGCCAGCAGAAGTTGATTTAATTGACGTTGCACCTAACCAGATTGCATCTATCTCAGCATCATTAATTCCTTTCTTGGAGCATGATGACGCCAACCGTGCGTTAATGGGATCGAACATGATGCGTCAGGCAGTTCCATTATTAAAACCTCAAGCACCAATTGTAGGTACTGGATTAGAAAAACAAGTTGCAAAAGATTCAAGAATCTTAGTAAATGCAGAACGTGAAGGTACAGTAACTTATGTTGATGCTGACATTATAACAATTAAATATGATCGCTCAGAAGACGAAGAATTAGTAAGCTTCGATACTGCTGAGAAAACATATAATTTAACAAAATTCAGAAAAACGAATCAAGGAACTACAATTACGTTGAAACCAATTGTAAAAGTTGGTGATCGTGTAGAGAAAGGACAAGTTTTATCTGAAGGTTATGCAACAGAAGGAGGAGAATTAGCAATTGGTCGTAACATGGTTGTTGCCTTTATGCCTTGGCAAGGATACAACTTCGAGGATGCCATTGTAATCTCTGAGAAAGCTGTTCGCGAAGACTGGTTTACATCTATCCACATCGATGAGTATTCATTAGATGTACGTGATACAAAATTAGGTATGGAAGAATTAACTTCAGACATTCCTAACGTTTCGGAAGAGGCTACAAAAGACTTAGACGAAAACGGTATGATCCGTATTGGAGCAGAAGTAAAACCTGGTGATATCTTGATTGGTAAGATTACTCCAAAAGGAGAATCTGATCCAACTCCAGAAGAAAAATTATTACGTGCGATCTTTGGTGACAAAGCAGGTGATGTAAAAGATGCTTCTCTTAAAGCCTCTCCATCATTACGTGGTGTTGTTATCGACAAAAAATTATTCTCACGTAGTATTAAGGATAAACGTAAACGTTCTCAAGACAAAGCTATTATTGATAGTGTAGAAGCTGAGTACGACGTTAAATTCAACGAATTAAGAGAGATTTTATTAGAGAAATTATACGTTTTATTAAACGGAAAAACTTCTCAAGGTATTTACAACGATTTGAACGAAGAAGTAATCAAGAAAGGTGTAAAATACACACAAAAAATCTTATCTAATGTTGAAGATTTCTTAAATTTAACTGGAGCAGAGTCTCTTTGGACAACAGACGAGGATAAGAACGAATTAGTAAAAGAATTGTTACATAATTACAAAATTAAGTACAATGATTTACAAGGAGCACTTAACCGCGAAAGATTTACAATCTCTGTTGGAGACGAGTTACCTGCAGGTATCGTTAAATTAGCAAAAATCTACATTGCGAAAAAACGTAAACTAAGAGTAGGGGATAAAATGGCAGGACGTCACGGTAACAAAGGTATTGTTGCACGTATCGTTCGCGACGAAGATATGCCTTTCTTAGAAGACGGAACGCCAGTAAATATCGTACTTAATCCACTTGGGGTACCATCTCGTATGAATATCGGTCAGATTTATGAAACGGTATTAGGATGGGCTGGACTTAAAATGGGTCAAAAATTTGCTACACCTATCTTCGATGGTGCTGAAATCGCTGATATCGATCGCATCACAGAAGAAGCAGGTATTCCAAAACACGGTACAACATATTTATATGACGGTAATACTGGAGAACGTTTTGATCAAAAAGCTACTGTAGGGGTGATTTACATGTTGAAATTAGGACACATGGTTGACGACAAAATGCACGCGCGTTCTATCGGACCATACTCATTAATTACTCAACAACCATTAGGAGGTAAAGCACAATTCGGTGGACAACGTTTCGGAGAGATGGAGGTTTGGGCATTAGAAGCATTCGGTGCATCTAATATCTTACGCGAAATCTTAACAGTTAAGTCGGATGACGTAATTGGACGTGCGAAAACTTACGAAGCAATCGTAAAAGGAGAGCCAATGCCAGAACCTGGTATTCCAGAATCATTTAACGTATTGTTACATGAATTACAAGGTCTTGGATTAGACATAAACTTGGAAGAATAATAGGGCAACCTATTATTCTACCTTTTTCGTTATAATAATATAATTGTTAGATACATTTCTATATGTCAACAAAAAATAAAACAAGTCAATTCTCAAAAATCCGTATCGGGTTAGCTTCTCCAGAATCGATTCTTCAAGAATCTAAAGGTGAAGTTTTAAAACCTGAAACGATTAACTATAGAACGCACAAACCAGAGCGTGACGGGTTATTCTGTGAGCGTATCTTTGGACCTGTAAAAGATTACGAATGTGCCTGCGGAAAATATAAAAGAATCCGTTATAAAGGTATCGTTTGTGACCGTTGTGGGGTTGAAGTTACTGAAAAGAAAGTTCGTCGTGAGCGTATTGGACACATCAATCTTGTTGTGCCAATTGCACATATTTGGTATTTCCGTTCATTACCAAACAAAATTGGTTACATCTTAGGATTACCATCTAAGAAATTAGACATGGTAATTTACTATGAAAGATATGTAGTGATTCAACCAGGTATCGCAAAAGGACCAGAAGGTGAAGAATTAAATAGATTAGATTTCTTATCAGAAGAAGAGTATTTAGATATCTTAGAAACTCTTCCAATCGAGAATCAATATCTAGAAGATACAGATCCTAATAAATTCGTTGCGAAAATGGGTGCTGAAGCATTAGAAGACCTATTATCTCGTATCAATTTAGATGAGTTATCTTACGAATTAAGACACAAAGCACACAACGAAACTTCTAAACAACGTCGTACAGAAGCGTTAAAACGTTTACAAGTTGTTGAGTCGTTACGTGAGTCAAATATGCACCACGTAAACCGTCCAGAATGGATGGTAATGCGCGTTATTCCGGTTATTCCACCAGAATTACGTCCGTTAGTTCCATTAGATGGTGGTCGTTTTGCAACATCAGATTTAAATGATTTATATCGTCGTGTAATTATCCGTAACAATCGTTTGAAACGATTAATGGAAATCAAAGCGCCAGAAGTAATCTTACGTAATGAAAAACGTATGTTACAAGAAGCGGTTGATTCATTATTTGATAACACGCGTAAAGCATCTGCTGTAAAAGCTGATGGTAACCGTCCGTTAAAATCATTATCTGATTCATTAAAAGGTAAACAAGGTCGTTTCCGTCAAAACTTATTAGGTAAACGTGTAGATTATTCTGCTCGTTCTGTAATTGTTGTTGGACCAACACTTAAATTACACGAATGTGGTTTACCAAAAGATATGGCAGCTGAATTATACAAACCATTCGTAGTTCGTAAATTAATCGAGCGTGGAATTGTAAAAACAGTTAAATCGGCTAAGAAAATTATCGATAGAAAAGAGCCAGTTGTTTGGGATATTTTAGAAAATGTAATCAAAGGTCATCCAGTTTTATTAAACCGTGCCCCTACGTTACACCGTTTAGGTATCCAAGCATTCCAACCGAAATTAATCGAAGGTAAAGCAATTCGTTTACACCCATTAGTGTGTACTGCCTTCAATGCCGATTTCGATGGTGACCAGATGGCTGTTCACTTACCATTAGGACCAGAAGCTGTTTTAGAAGCACAATTATTAATGTTGGCTTCTCAAAATATTTTGAATCCTGCAAATGGATCTCCAATTACTGTACCTTCTCAGGATATGGTTTTAGGTCTTTACTACATGACGAAAATTCGTCGTACAGACCACCAATTTACAGTAAAAGGTGAAGGATTAACTTTCTATTCAGATGAAGAAGTTCAAATTGCATACAACGAAGGAGCTGTTGACTTAAACGCGCCAATTCGTGTAAAAGGAACAATTCGTGTAGGAGAGGAGTTAGTAGAAAATCAATTAATCGAAACTTCAGTAGGACGTGTGTTATTTAACCAAATCGTTCCGAAACAAGTAGGTTATATTAATGAAGTATTAACGAAAAAATCGTTACGTACAATTATTAATAAAATCATCAAGATTACAGATTTCCCTACAACGGCTGCTTTCTTGGATGATATGAAACAATTAGGATACCGTAATGCCTTCGAGGGTGGTTTATCATTCTCATTAGGAGATATCTTAATCCCAGAACAAAAGAAAGACCTTATCTCAGGTGCGATCAACCAAGTTGAGAACATTAAGATGAACTATAATATGGGTCTTATTACAAATAACGAACGTTACAACCAAGTTATTGATGTTTGGACAACAACAAACGCAACTTTAACTGAAATTGTAATGAAACGTATGACAGAAGATCAACAAGGATTTAACTCTGTATTCATGATGCTTGATTCTGGAGCGCGTGGATCTAAAGAGCAAATTCGTCAGTTATCAGGTATGCGTGGATTGATGGCTAAACCTCAAAAAGCTGGTTCTACTGGTGGGGATATCATCGAAAACCCAATTATCTCTAACTTCCGTGAAGGTCTGTCTATCTTAGAGTACTTTATTTCTTCGCACGGTGCGCGTAAAGGTCTTGCCGATACTGCCTTAAAAACTGCCGATGCTGGATACTTGACTCGTCGTTTAGTTGACGTTGCGCAAGACGTTATCGTAATGCACGAAGATTGTGGTACATTAAGAGGTTTAGAAGTATCTGCACTTAAGAAAAAAGAAGAAATCATCGAAAGTTTATCTTCTCGTGTATTAGGTCGTACTTCATTAAATGATATTTACAACCCAGATAATGGTGAATTAATCATTTCTGCTGGTAACATTATTACAGAAGATATTGGTGATGCCTTAGAAGCAGCTGGTATTGAAAATGTAGAAGTTCGTTCTCCATTAACATGTGAAGCGAAAACTGGAATTTGTGCTAAATGTTACGGACGCAACTTAGCTACAGGTAAAGGTGTTCAGAAAGGTGAATCAGTTGGTGTAGTTGCTGCGCAATCTATTGGTGAGCCTGGTACACAGTTAACATTACGTACTTTCCACGTTGGGGGTACTGCGGGTAACGTTTCTGAGCAAAATACAATTAATGCTAAAGTTGATGGTACAGTTGAGTTTGATGACTTACGTACTGTTGAATCGACAGATGATGCAGGTAACAAAGTAGATACAGTTGTTTCTCGTTCTACAGAGATGAAAGTAATTGACGATTTAGGAAACGTTCGTCAACAAACTAACATCGCTTATGGTACTATCTTATCTGTCAAAAACGGAGCTAAAGTTCAAAAAGGTCAAGAGATTGCAAGTTGGGACCCTTATAACGGGGTAATCATCGCAGAATCTACTGGTAAAATCGAATACGAACAATTAGAGCAAGGGGTAACTTTCCAAATTGAAATCGATGAGCAAACAGGATTCCAAGAAAAAGTTATTTCTGAATCACGTAATAAAAAATTAGTTCCAGCGTTAAGAGTTATCACGATTGATGGTGAAGAAAAAACATATAACTTACCAGTAGGTGCACACTTAATGGTAAATGATGGTGAAAAAATTAATGCAGGTAAAATCTTAGTTAAGATCCCTCGTAAGTCAGCTAAATCTGGCGATATTACAGGAGGTTTACCTCGTATTACAGAGTTGTTAGAGGCTCGTAATCCATCTAACCCATCAGTTGTTTGTGAAATGGATGGAGTTGTATCTTTCGGTAAAATAAAACGTGGTAACCGCGAAATCATCGTTGAATCTAAAAATGGTGAAATCCGTCGTTACTTAGTTAAATTATCAGCACAGATCTTAGTTCAAGAAAATGACTTCGTTCGTGCAGGTGAGCCTTTATCAGATGGAGCAATTACACCAGAAGATATTTTAAGAATCTTAGGGCCGACAGCGGTTCAAGAATACTTAGTAAACGAGATTCAAGATGTATACCGTTTACAAGGGGTAAAAATCGATGACAAACACTTCGAAATTATCGTACGTCAAATGTTACGTAAAGTTCGTATTGTAGACTCAGGAGATTCAAGATTCTTAGAAGATAGTTTAGAGCACAAAGACGATTTCATGCAAGAAAACGATCGTTTATTTGGAATGAAAGTCGTAGAAGATGCTGGTGATTCTGACACATTAAGTCCAGGACAAATCATCACAGTTCGCGAATTACGTGACGAAAACTCTAAATTAAAACGTGAAGACAAAAACTTAGTGACAGCTCGTGAGGCTTTACCTGCAACAGCAGAGGCAGTTTTACAAGGTATTACAAGAGCGTCTTTACAAACTAAATCTTTCATGTCTGCGGCATCGTTCCAGGAAACTACAAAAGTTCTTAACGAAGCAGCTGTAGCTGGTAAAGTAGACGGTTTAGTAGGATTAAAAGAAAACGTTATTGTTGGTCACTTAATTCCTGCCGGAACTGGATTAAAAGAGTATCAAAACATCATCGTAGGATCTAACCGTGAATACGAGGAATTAATAAACGCAAAACAAGAATTATAATGTCAGAAAATCAACAAAACGAAGGATTAAACATTGAGTTAAACGAATTAGTAGCTCAAGGTGTTTATGCTACAGGAGCAATCATCAACCACTCACCATCTGAGTTCGTTGTAGATTTCGTTCAATTTTTACCAGGTGCTAGACCATCAGTAAAATCAAGAATTATTTTGTCTCCATTACAAGCAAAACAATTATCTCAATCGTTAGCAGAAAACGTAACTAACTTTGAGAAAAGCTTTGGTGAAATCAAAGAACCTCAAGTAAACAACGGTACTGCAACTTACGAAGCTTAAGAATCATTCTTAATATTTCAAAAAGTCCCTCAATCTTAGATTGGGGGATTTTTTTATGCAATCAAAACTATCAAATCATTAAAAATAATCTTATAAATGTTAGATCAATTATTAAATTGATAATTATTTATGATATTAATGCGAATAATTTAAAAATAAAATACATTAATCTTTTTAACAGTATTTTTTTGAATCGAAAAAATGTTTAGATTTGTATTTAGCAAATAACACAAGAATGTCTGACTATAAATTAATTCTACCTTCTATGGGAGAAGGTGTAATGGAAGCTACTGTAACAAATTGGATCAAAAATATTGGCGATTCGATTAGTGAAGATGAATCGGTTGTAGAAATCGCAACAGATAAAGTAGATTCTGATGTTCCTTCGCCAGTTGCAGGAGTTTTAAAAGAAATCTTAGTTCCAGTAGACAAAATTGCAAAAGTAGGTGAGCCTATCGCAATTTTGTCTGTTGATAGAGTTGTAGAACAAGCTGATTCGGTAGAAGAAGTAGATACAAATAGCGATCAGGAAATTGCTGATGCAGCAAAATCTATCGAAGCTGAAGTTGCAACAATCAAAACTGAAACGCTTATTACTTCGTCAGATGATAAATTTTATTCTCCTTTAGTAAAATCTATTGCGAAAGAAGAAGGTGTTTCTCAGGCTGAGTTAGATCAAATTTTAGGTTCAGGAAAAGACGGACGTGTAACGAAAGATGATATTTTGGATTTCGTTAAAAATAGAGGAAATCAACCAGCGAAAACAGTTGTTACGACTTCTGTTGCTGCACCAGTTGCTCAACCTCAAGCACCGCAAGTGCAATCTGCGCCAATTTCTGTTGGTGAAGGAGACGAAATTATCGAAATGGATAGAATGCGTAAAATTATTGCGCAAAATATGCTACAAGCAAAACAAATTGCTCCTCACGTAACGTCTTTCGTAGAAGTTGATATGACGAATATTGTGTTGTGGAGAGATAAAAATAAAAATGAATTTCAGAAAAAACATGGTGAGAAAATTACCTTCATGCCAATTTTTATCGAAGCTGTAGCAAAAGCAATTCAAGATTTCCCAATGATTAATGCTTCGGTTGATGGAGATAAAATTATTAAGAAGAAAAATATCAATATTGGAATGGCGGCTGCTTTACCAAGTGGAAATTTAATTGTTCCTGTTATCAAAAATGCAGATCAATTTAATTTAGCGGGGTTAGCTTCTCAGGTTAATGATTTAGCAAATCGTGCGCGTAATAATAAATTGAAACCAGCAGAAATACAGGGAGGAACGTATACAATTACAAATATTGGTTCTTTCGGAAATACATTAGGAACGCCAATTATTCCTCAACCTCAAGTAGCTATTTTGGCTGTTGGTGCAATTGTGAAAAAACCTGCTGTTATCGAAACTCCGCAAGGAGATATGATTGCAATTCGTCATAAAATGTACTTATCTCATGCTTACGATCACCGTGTTGTAGATGGAGCTTTAGGAGGTATGTTTGTAAAACGTGTTGCCGAATATCTAGAGGCTTTCGATATGAATACGCCTGTGTAAGAGTAAAATAATACTAGATATAAAAAATCCAACTAATTTTAGTTGGATTTTTTTCGTTTAAATTTATAAGTAAGCATTACACCGCCTTTGTAAAGCAGCCACTCCCCACTTTTATTAAATGATTGCGCAGAATCATATCGTCCCAAATTAGGAGAATCTTCTTTATAATATCCTTTGTAATTTCCTTGAGAGTGTCCTCCACCAACAAAAACATCTAATCCCCAATGTTCGTTAATTTTTACTTGATAACCTATTGTAGCTCCTGTTAAGATTGCTACTCCACGTTGATATTTATCAGTGTTCCAATAATTCCATTTTTGAATATCAAAGAAACCAACTCCAATGTTTGGACCTATATAAAATTTACTAAAAGATTTATCAAAGTAATATCTACCTTCACCAAAAGCCATATACATTTGTAAATGATTACCTGCAAATGATTTCCAAGGAGAGATAAAACCGTCAGCTTGTAAAGTTATTCTATCTGTGATTGCATGTTCAACACCAAGATTTACCATTGCAAGTGGCATTGTTAACGCATTAACTTTTATTTGTGTTTCTCCTTTTTGAGCAAAGATTGTGGCGGGAAATAACAACCAAATTAATTTATTCATTCGTAATTTTTATCAGTTTGCGAAGCTAAGGTAAAAAAAAAGGTTTATTTAGATATTAATTCAAGCTTTTTTATAACTTTACTTAACATTTAATATATTATGGCACCAATCATATCAATCCTAATAATATTTTTGATTTTCGGAATTTTTGTTTCGATATTCTTTGTTATTGCCGTATCTGATGCGAAAGTCAGAGAGAAAAATGAACAACATACGCTGAAAAGTTTACCAGATCAGGTAGATCTAAAGGCTGTTGTACGTTATAATATTGGGCGTCCGCAAGGTAGATTTCTTAAAATGAAATCTTTTCAAGGAAGTGGTGTGTTGTATGCGCAAGGAGAACAATTAATCTTCAAAGATATTTTGGGTAATGAAGATCATATTTTTGATTTGAAAACATGCAAATTATCTTGGGTTGAGAACAAAATAAATGGGATTACAAATGCTTTTAAAGTAGCAGATCACGAAGCTATCATCTTCTTTTATATTGATAAAGGTGTCTTTATTTTTAATGCAATTGAAGAAAATGCGTCGACTTCAGATTTATATATTCGTTTGAAAGAATTGCGTAAAAGTATTAGAAATGCTAAAAAAGCTGAGTCGGCAAGTGAATAGTTAATCCAGCTCGGAAACCGCTCATATCTTTAAAATCCTTATTTTCTCTAAACTCGAAAGAATAGCCAGCATTTAACTCTACAATGCTCAAAACTGCGATACCAGCTTTTGGAGTAATTGTCCACGGAGAAACTTCAGTACGGATAACATAAAAAGCAGAGTTAAAGTTAGAGCTATATGGATCACCAGTATTGTTGCGAAAATTGAACATATATCCAGCTCCAACTTCTGGAATTACACGAAATTTGTCTTTCATATAACCCAAATTAGCATTGGCGCTAAACGTCAAAATATTGTTATTATCTTGTACTAAGAACAAATCTGTTCCAACTTTTCCGTAATTTCCGTTCCAATATTCATAACCAAGATTAATTGTAAAATAATCGGATAAATTTTGTTGTGCTTTCGCTTGAAAACTAATGATAAAAACAAAGATTGCGATGAACTTTTTCATGTGATAAAATTAATGAATTATTTAGCTTTCTCCCAAAAAATAAATTTTCATCATCATTAATGATTTTTTATTTCAAATTGAGAGGTATATTTACTCCAATTGAAAATTGAAAACCTTTGATAGGTTTAAAACTATCTTTTTTATTAATCTTAAAACCATATCCAAAACCAAAATCTACAAAAGAAGCTAATGAAATACCAGCTTTTGGAGTAATTGTATAAGGTGTAAATTCACTTTCTACAAATGGAAAAATATACATCAACTGGCTCGCGGCAACATATCCTGTAATGCCAACTTCAGGAATTACGTGAAAATTATCTCGCATATATCCCATATTAGCATTTGAGTCTAATTTAAAATCAACCATATTATCACCTAAGCCGAAAAGAAAAAATAAACCTGCTTTACCAAAGTTTCCAGATTGATTAGAGTAGCTTAAGGTTGGTCCCCATAGAACTTCTTGTTAATAAGAAAAAGAACTAAACAAAAGAAAGAGTGAAAGAATAATTTTTTTAATAAATATGGGATAGTTTTTCGTTAAACAAATATAATGTAAATATAAATAGCTACAACTTATCTTGTTGTAGCTATTTATAATGATTTATTAAAATTTAAAATCTACTCAAAATTTTAATCCATCGTGAATCCTTTTGTATAGATTCGTCCGTAATAATCTGCAAATTTAATTGACACGCGACCTTTATAATTTTTTAAGATTTTTTCGATATCGTCTTGTGAACTTACATTTTTATCATTGATAGATAAGATAATAAATTCTTCTTGAACACCTGCTGCTGCTAATTTTCCTGCATTATCTAAATGTTTTACCATGACACCATAATTAATTCCGAAACTATCTTTTTGACGTTCTGTTAATGGCTCAAATTCTGCACCAAGAACTTCAGTTGGCGTTAAGTCAGATTTGCTTCTCACTTTAGTGCTTCCTTTAGCATCTTTCAATGTGATGTTGTATGTTTTCTCAGAGTTTCCACGTCTTACAGTAAGTGCAACATTGTCACCAGGACGTTTGCTACCTACGATGAATGATAACGAAGAGAAAGATGTAATTGGTTTTCCATCAACAGCTGTAATGATGTCTCCTTCTTCGATTCCAGAATCAATTGCTGATCCTTTCGCAACCAATTCAGTTACCATTACTCCATTATCGGTTTTAATGTTCTTTTTGAACTGTTTGTTATATTGTTTTACAGCATCTTCATTCGATAAATCAAAACCTTTGATACCTAAATATCCACGTTGTACAATTCCGTACGATTTGATATCCTCAACAACTTTTTTTACCAAGTTTGCAGGAACAGCAAACCCGTAACCAGAATAAGCTCCTGTTGGCGAAGAAATAGCTGTATTAATACCAATTAAATCTCCGTTTGCATTCACCAAAGCACCACCAGAGTTTCCTGGATTAATCGCTGCATCGGTTTGAATAAACGATTCGATTGGTGATTCAGAATTTTTACCTAAAATATTAATGCTACGCCCTTTTGCTGAAACAATACCTGCTGTAACAGTAGAAGTCAATCCAAATGGATTACCAACTGCTAACACCCAATCTCCAACATTAATGGCATCAGAATCGACAAATTTTGTGAATGGTAAACCTTTTTCACTAATTTTCAATAAGGCAATATCTGTACTTGGATCAGTTCCAACTAATTCAGCAATATAACTTTTTTGATTATTCAAAGTCACTTCAATCTTAGAAGCACCTTGTATCACGTGATTATTTGTAACTATATATCCATCTTGAGAAATAATTACACCAGAACCCATTCCGGATGGTTGATCTTGATCTGGTTGCTGTTGTTGTCTTCTTCTTTGTTGTTGTTCTGGTTGACCAAAAAAGAAATCAAAAGGATCAAAGAATTGCTGTTGTTGTTGCTGTCTTTGATTCGAATAATTTTTGATACTCACAACCGTATGTACTGCTTTGTTAGATGCCTGCACAAAGTTTGGCGCATCATAGCCATAATTTCCTTTATAATCTACAAATTCAAAGTCTCCGTTTTTCTGATGACTTGCGTTTGTAATAAATGGATTACTTCCATTTTCGTTCATCAAATAAAAACCTCCCATAGTTGTCATAGAACTCACTAATCCAACTAATAAGTATCCTGTATATTTTTTCATCTTTATTATATAAGTTTTTAATGTTTTTAGATTAAATCAAATTTAAGACCAAAATTTTAACATTTCAAACCGTTTAACGCATGTTAACACTATATTATAAATCTTTTATAACATTAGTTAAGAGTGACAAAAATGTATTTACTTTGTTTAAAATTTAGGAAGTTGAAATTAAAATTTTATAAATATCAAGGAGCTGGGAATGATTTTGTCATGATTGATGATCGAGAAAAAACGTTTCCAATCTCTATAGAATTGATTAATAGGCTATGTGATCGTAATTTTGGGATTGGAGCTGATGGTTTGATTTTGTTACAAAATGATGAAAATTCAGACTTCAGAATGGTGTATTTCAATTCGGATGGAAAGGAAAGTACAATGTGCGGAAACGGAGGACGTTGTATTATTCGATTTGCAAATGATTTGGATGTAGCTAATGACAAAATGACATTTAATGCGATTGATGGTTTGCATCATGGTATCGTAGATCAAGAAGTTATTCGTTTACAAATGATTGATGTAAATGAAGTAGAAGATCACGACAAATATTTATTTATGAACACAGGTTCGCCGCATCACGTAGAATTTGTGGAAAATGTAAAAGATGTTAAAGTTTATAAAAAAGGAAAAGCAATTCGTAACGGTGCGCCTTATTTTGAGAAAGGTTCTAATGTAAATTTTGTTGAAGTTATGCCAGATAATAGTCTTACGATACGTACATATGAACGTGGAGTAGAGGACGAAACCTTGGCTTGCGGAACAGGAATTACGGCTGCTGCGATTTCTGCTTATGTCAAAAATTTGGTAGACAAAAAAGATATTAAAGTAAAAGCAATGGGTGGAGATTTATCTGTAAATTTTGAAGAAAATAATCATAACTTTGTCAATGTTTGGTTAAATGGACCAGCAGTAAAAGTTTTTGAAGGTGAAATTGAAATTTAATTCAATCCAATGAAAAAATTAAATTTAGTATTAATATTAATTTGTTCATTCGTATTTGTAGGATGTACATTTATAGACGGTTTCAAAGGAAATGCAACCAAAGATGGTTATATCTATATCTCTCGTGGAGCTAAATTTGAACAAGTTTTAGATTCTTTAAAACCATTTTTGAAGGATGTAAAATTGTTCAAACAATATGCAGAAGATGCAGATTATCCAGCAACGATAAAATCTGGAAAATATAAAATATCAAGCTCAGATTCTAACCGCGATATTATTGATCGTTTGCAAGGGGGAGAGCAAGAAGAAGTGAAGCTTCGTATCAAAAATGAGCCAACAATTTATCATTTGGCGGGTTCAGTTTCCAAACAAATTGATATGGACTCTATCGAAGTTTTGACAGCTATTCGCGATTTTGTGAAAGAAAAAAACGATACAACGTTAAACGACGAAACAGTTAAACAATATTTTATTCCAGAAACGTATTTCGTGTATTGGGGATTAACACCAGAAAAGTTTGTGGACAAAATGGTGGCGCAGCACGACAAAGTGTGGAATGCAGATCGTTTGGCAAAAGCAAAAGCGCTCAACATGACACCTTTGCAAGTGACAACTTTGGCGTCTATTGTACAGTTGGAATCATCTGATAATATGGATGAACAACAAAAAGTTGCACGTGCATATATGAATCGTTTGGCGAAAGATATGCGTTTAGAAGCCGATCCAACATCTATTTATGCGTACAAAATGGAAAATGGTTGGGATCAAAAAGTGCAACGTGTATACAAAAAATGGACGTGGTCTTCGAATGCGTACAACACTTATCGTAACAAAGGTTTGCCACCAGCACCAATTTGTTTACCAAATTTAGGAGCAATTGATGCGGTTTTAACACCAGCAAATCACGATTTTATTTTCTTTGTTGCAGATCCTAAAAAACCAGGTTATCACATTTATACCAACGATTATCAGGAACATTTAAAAAATGCTGAGAATTATAGAAATTGGTTAAAAGAGAATAATATTAAATAGTTGTATCTTTAGCTAAACCAATTTTAGCGATGAAACAACCAAATTATACAAAAAGAGAATTCCTAAAACTACTTGGTACAGGTAGTTTAGGATTTTTTTTTATGTCTTTTTATTCGTTTGATGATTTTTTGGATGATGATTTAATAATCTTGACAAAAGATGATGCAAAATATGATCAATACCGAAAATCATTCAACAAAAGAATTGAGAAGTTTCCGAAAATTATAGCAGTTTGTAAATCTGAAACTGGAATAAAAAAAGCAATTGCATTAGCAAACGAAAAGAAACTAAAAATTGCCATTCGAAGTGGAGGACATAGTTTTGAAGGTTTTTCGAATGTTGATAACGGATTGTTGATTCATCTTGGATTGATGAAGAAAATTACGTGGTTGCAAGAGAATAAAGTGAAATTACAACCAGCTTGTTTGTTGCAAGAGATTTATGCGAATTTTTTACCTAAGAAAAGAATTATTCCAGCTGGTTCGTGTGGAACTGTCGCTATTGGTGGTTTGACTTTGGGCGGTGGTTATGGTTTTTTTAGTCGGAAATATGGTTTGACTTGTGATAATCTGCTTCGTGTAAAAATGATCGATTACAAAGGAAATACAATCGACTCTGATAAAGATCCAGATTTACTTTGGGCGTGTAAAGGAGGAGGAAATGGAAATTTTGGAGTTGTGACGGAATTACATTTCAAAACTTATCCAGCACCACAATCTTTCAGTGGATATCGCATGAAGTTTAATAATTTGACTTCTGATAAATTTGTCAAATTAATTCTACTTTGGTTTCAAGCAACGGAAAAGTTACCCAACGATGCTTTTTCGGCTTTTGTGTTGAATGGAAAATTTTTAACGATTTTATTTACCAATTTTGCAACAAATCAAACTGATTTTGAGAAAACATTTTCGAGTTTAATTCCACTAGCGAATGATTACAAACCGATGAAAAATAGAAATCTGGCTGTTGCACTCAAAAATTATTATGGTGTAACAGAACCAATTTATTTCAAAAATTCTTCGGCTGGTTTGTACACAGGAATTGAAGATATAGAAAAAGGTTTGGAAGATATTTTTGCAAAAGTTGTTGCTTCTAAAGGAATGATTTATCAGATCAATACTTTGGGAGGAAAAATAAATGAAGTCAAAGCTTCAGATTCTGCTTATCCACATCGTGATATTAATTATTTGAGCGAATTACAAGCATATTGGGATTTGCCTTCGCAAGAAGAAAAGTTGACAAAATCATTTGAAGAAGTGCAACAATTGTTAAGAAATCTTGGAAATGTAAAACAATACCGAAATTATCCAGATATCAATTTTCCTGATGCAAATAATGCTTATTTCGGGAATAATTTGGTTCGATTACAAAAGTTGAAAAAGAAATATGATCCGAATAATTTGTTTGATTATCCACAAGTGATTAAATAGTAAAAGCCCTTCAATTGAAGGGCTTTTACTATTTAATTCATTTATTTTAGAACTTATATCGTAAACTCACGATAAAATACCTTCCCAAAACATTTTTAGTTGTAGTCGATATGTAGTTATCATTAAATCCATTCGAAACAATTACGTTATTTCCTAATAAGTTTCCACCTGTAAGAGTTAAATAAGTTTTCTTCGCAATATTATATCGTGCAGAAGCATTCCATTCTTTTGCTGTGTTTATTTCTACTCCATCGCGGTATTGTAAACGATAAGAGAAATCGGTCTGAACTAATAATTTACTTGTAGCGGACCAAGCAGCTTCTCCATATGGACGCCAGTTCGTAAATTTCTGTTCAGATAATGATTGATATTTACTTAGGTTTAAATTAACCCCAGCCTTCAATTCAAATTTCTTTTTGAATGTAAATGAGTTCTCTAAATTATAAGTTTGATTAAAACTCTTGTTGTTAACATTGTTTAATTTATCATTTGTTACAACACCATTTTTGTATTCAATATTTCGTGTAATGGTATAATAATTAGAAGTAGAAATATTACCTGTTAATCGTGCATTGTACCATTTAGCAAAACGTTTCCCAATCATGAAATATCCTGAATAAGTTTCTTGATTATTACCAGAATTAATTAAGGTATTGAATTGATAGTTATTTACAATTGTATCGTTTCCTGAGATGATAAAATCACGGTTTAAAACAGATTGTGTTTGTATACTTTTTTCTTGTAATGTATAACTCAAATTCGCAAAAATATTAAAAAATGTGAATGAGTTAAAATGACTAAAATTAAGACTTGCTGTATGTGTCAAAGCTTGTCTTAAGTTTCTATTTCCATAGAAAATCGATTGATAACTTTGAATTGTGTAAGAATCATTAAAATCTTTTGTGTACGGATAGCTATAGTTTTGTGTATAACTAGCGCGAACACTTGTTGCATTGTTAAACTTGTATTGCAAATTCAAATGAGGTAAAAATTTTGTTTCCGAACGATTTAATTTTTCACCATCTTGGTATTTAGATTTTTCATTAAAAAATGAAATTCCTGCTCCTGCATCTACTTGAAAGTTTCCTAATTTTTTTGTCAACGTTACATCAGCAAAAGACTCGTTGTAATCTAGATCTGTATTACTGATTAATAAATTATTATTCATTAATTTCTGAAAATCATAGATTTTATTCTCAAAATCTTGTGTACTAAAATTTGTTCCAACTTTTACTTTAAGGTTAGATGTATTTGTCAACAAATGATTATAGATTCCATATAATTGAACAGTATTCAAAACAAAGTTTTGATCTTGATTGATATTATATTGATTATTTACTTGAGATAAATTCTTGAACAAATTAAAAGATGAGAACGGATTTGCTGTTGATAAAACATTGTAATCTGGCGTATCTTTTTGATATTGATGACGGAAATATAAACCAACATTATCATCGCGCCCAACTTTACGGATGTAAGATAAAGTTTGTGATAAAGAATAATTCTTCTGTTCAGAATTTACATTTCTAAAGCTATTTTTTTGATCATTATAATAACTATCAACCAATTGCTCGTTTTCGCTATCTAAATAATTAAAGTTTAAGCGATATTTAATTTGTCCTTTATCATTCGGATTATAATCTAAACGCAAACGCGACATTCCCATCAAAATATTGCTCTTATTTTGTTCTTGATCGACAGTTGTATAAGGCGTTTCGATGTTGTTGTAATAACGCTCAGATTTAGAATTGTAACGAATATTATTGGTATTAAGTAAACCAAAACCAGAGATTTTTAATTTCTTATTTGGTTCAACACCAAAATGCACAGCACCATTATAGGTATTCATACTCGGCGCATCATTTTTTGTCATTAAGTTTAGATTGTTCGAATTTCCTCTTAATGAATAAATACTTCCTTCAGAATTAAATTCAGAATATCCACCAAAGAAGCTCATATAATCATCTTGATCAAAAACTTGTTTCCCGAATGTATTAAAATCATTGATTAAAGTACCGTCCGTTTTTTCTGAGAAATAGAAAATCTTTGCTTGTGCATCTGTATGTTTATCCGCATCTCCACCTAACGTCACATTACCAAATGCAAGACGTTTCATATCATCTTTTAGTTCGATGTTTAACGAGAATTGTTCGTCATCTTCTTGTAA
Organism: Empedobacter sp. UBA5528; assembly: GCF_002426075.1. Taxonomy (NCBI): domain Bacteria; kingdom Pseudomonadati; phylum Bacteroidota; class Flavobacteriia; order Flavobacteriales; family Weeksellaceae; genus Empedobacter; species Empedobacter sp. UBA5528. The sequence continues at coordinate 161,130 of NZ_DINY01000005.1, forward strand.
GGAAGAAGCAAACGGATTTGATTTGAACTTAGTATTTAATTGAATTTTAGAAACTGCATCCGAAGGTAAATTTTTGTTCAATAATTTTTCGTTACCACCCAAAACTTCACGTCCACCAACTGTTACTTGCGACATAGGTTTACCTTTGTACATTACCTTTCCATTTTGAACTTCAATTCCAGGTAATTTTTTAAGGATATCTTCTAATGTTTCCTCATTTCCAACTTTGAAAGAATCTGCATCAAACTCAATTGTATCACCTTTTACTTTGATCGCTTGTTGAGCTTTTACAATTGTTTCTTTTAAAGAAATTTCTTTTCCTTGTTTAAGCTTTATTTTTTTGTTGACATTTTCAGTCAAATCAACATTTTCAACATATGTTTCGTAACCAGATTGCTCAATTTCGATATCATATTTTTGTCCACAAGGTAATTTGAATTCAAATTCACCCATATTACTTGTAAAAACAAAACCTTTTCCTTCGTTTTTACTATCAAAAATAGAGACAGAAGCATCTGTAACAGGAATTCCAGCATCATTTGCAACAGATCCTTTTAATTTACATTCTTGTCCAAATGAGATTTGAGCAGCAGAAGTAAATAAAATTAGATAGAGTAATTTCTTCATATGTATTTTTTAGTTGATGACTCAAAATAGAGTTTTTTGTAAAACACATCTGTTTATGTGTTAAAAACAGATGCGTTTTATATTTTGTTTGATGAATTATTGGGTGTCTACACCGCTATTCATTTGTTCTTGCATTTTTTTCTGAAAATCTTGAATAAATTGTATATATTGTTTTTCGTTCATTACTTCACCTTTTGTTGGTAATGTTACTTTTAATTCTTTATCCGAAATTTTTAAATCTTTTAAGGTATAAATCATTTCAGTTCCTTTTACTTTAAAATTCGCTTTGATGATAAATCCTGGTAATCCAGCAAATGAATAAGGACCATCTTTTACAGGGATAGAAGGGGCAAACCATGCTGTAACAGGAATAGAGTCTAACATTACACCTTCTGCTTTTGTAACTTGATAACCTGCGATATCCATTTTTTCACGAGAAATTTTCCATTTAAAATCTGGAATTTGATCTTTGATTAATATCTGTTTTACACCAAAATCAACTTCTTTATAGTACATATTTGGTGTTGCAGTAAAATCCTTGTAAGTTGGTTTGTTATCCATTGCTGTTATTTGTTGCGCAATAAATCCTAAACCACCTTGTCCATTACTTACTTTTTGTTCTAAAGTAAAGGTTGATTGTTTACCATTATATTTATAAAAATATGTCATGAAAATTCCTGCATCAATTTCAGCTTTTAACATTGGTCCAAACTGAGATTTATATTGAGAAGGAATCTCCTTCATAGTTTGTTCGTAATCAACTTTTATTTCGCAAACATAAGTTGCGTCTATATTTTGTGTTTTATTGTCTTGCGCGATAGAAATTGTTGTTGTGATAATTCCTAAGGCAAATGTTAAGATTGCTTTTCTCATAATTGTTGTATTTGTCTAATTAGTCTGCTTTTGTTGACTAATGTTACAGATATTTGCTTAAATTATTCTAAAAATAAAATGTCATTCAAAAAGTTAAGGATTTTCAAATGACATTTTTATCTAGCAATTTATTATTTTTTTATAATAAATACGTCGAGACATTTCCTCCTTTTTTGATAAAATCTTCTTTCAATTCATCAAAAAGTTCTTGGTTAATAGCCTTTGTTGTTCCTTCTAAAATATATGTTGTATATCCCAATTCTAAAGCATCTTTTGCTGTATAATACACACAATAATCAGCTGCTAAACCGCAAATGTATACACTCGTTACATTATGATCTTTCAAAAATCCATTTAGCCCTGTTGGATTCTTTTTATTCACATCAAAAAAAGCACTATACGAATCAACTTCTGGATTCATACCTTTTCGGATGATTGCACTTATTTTATTTTGCTTGATATCTTTGTGTATTTCTGCTCCTTTAGTGCCTTGTACACAATGATCTGGCCACAAAACTTGACGATTTCCACCTAATTCGATTACATCAAAAGGTTGTTTATCTGTGTGTTGCGAAGCAAAACTTTTGTGATTTGCTGGATGCCAATCTTGCGTTGCCACAACAACATCATACTTTTCTTGCAATTTATTTATGCGTTCGATAATTTTATCTCCATCATTCACAGCTAACGAACCTCCTGGTAAAAAATCGTATTGCATATCTACGATGATTAAAGCTTTCATAGTATTTTATTTCTTAAGATTAATTTAGAATTAAATATAAGTTTTATAATATGAAATTGAACCAATTTTTATGAAAATTAATCGAATTTTAAGAAACCTTAATCTCGTTTATTTACGCCAGAATTTCTCATTTCTTCGAAACGTGAGCGTTGTTCTTGCATCAATTTATCAAATTCTGTTTGAGAAATAGCACCTTTATCTTTTGGTTTTTCGATTGGTTTTGTATTTGTTGATGTTTTGATATCTGTCAAAGAAATAATTTTAGAACCTTTAAACATTCCTCTGTTAATCTCTGTTTGTACTTCTGCAATTAAACCTGGTAATCCCCAATAATTTTCTGGACCAGTTTTATATTTCAAAGTTGGAATGTACCAAACTGTTGTCTGAACGCTATCAATAATAGCAGTTGCTTTTTTGGCTTCGTTTCCTAAAATTGTTTTCGTTTCACGCGTTAATTTCCAATCAAAATTTTGCAAAGAATCTTTCACAACATAACTTTTCCCCATCATGTTTTGCTCTTTTAAAAGCAAATGATTTGTACTATTTTTATAAATATTATCTCCATTCATCGACATCATTCGCATTCCGCCTCCACGTGGACCCCTTATTCCTTGACTTTGATCGTTTGATATTTTTTCAACCATTTTATACAAAGATTCATCTCCCAAAATAGTCAACTTAGCTTCTTGCGGCTCCTGAATATTTTTCTTGAATTGCTCTTGCATTTCTTTTGGCATCGTACGTCCATTGCCACCTCCCGGAGGTTGAAACGTAAAATCGTCTGGCAAAATAATACGCGTTGTGTACGAAATTTCTACTTTTTCTTGTTGCGCAAAGGCAGAAAAACTAAATAGAAAAATAAAAACTGAAATTATTTTTTTCATTTTAAATGTGATTATAGCTCTTAGACAAGAAATAGTATAAAATGTTTAATGAGTAATTAAAAAATTAATCTTTTTTATCAATAGTTTCTGAGCGCATCGATTTGAATCGTTCCATTTGCTTATCAGATAATTCTTTGAATTCTTTCTCTGTAATTACATTTTTTTCTTTTGGCTTTTCTATCGGTTTCATATCTGGAACTTCTTTAACTTCTGTAGCTTTTATAGTTACATTTCCAAAAGATTTTTTATCAGATTTTGAAGTGTTGATAATTTCCATTTCTAAAATCAATCCAGGTAAACCATTGTACATAGAAGGTCCGTCTTTGACAGCGATACTCGGAGTATACCAAGCAACAACAGATTTTGTACTATCAATTACAGCTGTTGCTTTTTTGACATCAAAACCAATTATTTTTTTTGTTTCACGTGTCAATTGCCATTTGTACTCGGTTAATTTATCTTTTATTAAATACGATTTATCCATCAAATTAGCGCTTTTCGAATATTCCTTTTTTGATAGATCTTTTACAATTCCATTTCCTCCACCAGAAAAACTCACAGACATAGAAAAGCCTCCATTACCTTGACCATTACTAATTTTTTCAACTTTTTTATACGTAGATAAATTATCATTAATTGTTAGTGTAAAATCTTTAGGTTCCGACAGGCTCTTATACATATTGTCATAAAAGTCTTTTGGTAAACTAACAGAACCAGAAGTTTCAACTTTCATATTTTTCTTTAGCTCATCTACGTTAACATCAATAATTTCTTGATAATTCACTTCAAGTTTTTGTGCAAAAGACGAAGTTGTAAGTAGAACGCAATAAGTAAATAATGTAAATAATTTTTTCATTGTAGTTTGATTTGTTCTACAATGATAGTAATATTTTTATATTCTACAATAATAGAGTTGAAAAATTATAGAAATTTTAAGAAATGACTTAATATTTGAAGACTGATTATTTCAAATCCTTAAAGTATTGACGTTTTTTGATAAAATATTGAAATGGCAATAATTCTTTATCAGAATAATTTTTAATTTGATGTTGTTGACGTTTTTTATACATTTTTATAAAGCCAAAATAAAAATGCATATGCGATAAGAAAACAGCCCAAACATGTGGAAGTCCTTGTTTTGGTAAAAAGGCAACAGCGGCAATTCCATCCATAGAAAGACGTGTGAAAAGCATCGGAAAAAGTTTGTTTGCAGGTAGATTTTTAAGCATCATCCACAAACTATTTCGGTAATTTAGATACCATTTTTTTGGATTGGCTTTGTCCAAAGTTGCACCGCCCAAATGATAAACAGTCGATTCTCCACAATAATAAATTTTTCGTCCAGCGTTGTTTAATCGCCAACACAAGTCGATTTCTTCCATGTGTGCAAAGAATTCTTCGTCAAAACCATTTTGTTCAAAGAAATCTTTTTTTCGGATAAATAAACTTGCTCCTGTAGCCCAAAAAATTTTTGTGGAATCATTATATTGTCCATTGTCTTTTTCTAAAGTTGAAAAAACACGTCCGCGACAAAATGGATAACCAAACTTATCGATGAAACCTCCTCCAGCACCAGCATATTCAAAATATTCTTTGTTTTTGTAGTCTAATATTTTGGGTTGAATAGCCGCAATATCAGGATTATTATCGAATAACTTTTCAATTGGTTCTATCCAATTTTCAGTTACTTCGACATCCGAATTTAATAAACAGAAATATTCTGCATCAATTTGTTTTAAACCCTCGTTATAGCCTTGTGCAAAGCCATAATTTCCTTTGTTCTGAATGATTTTGACAGAAGGAAACTGAGTTGTCAACAATTCGATTGAGTTGTCAGTCGACGCATTATCAATTACATAAATTGTTGCATTTTTAGAATTGTTAATAACCGAAGGTAAAAATTGAGGCAATAATTTTTCGCCATTCCAATTTAGGATTGCAATTGCTGTTTTCATGAATATTTAAAATTACAAATCGGCATATTTCCAACGTTTGTGGCTCCAAAGCCAATTATCTGGATGTTGTTGAATGGTTTGTTCTAAATGATGAAAAAATTGATGAACAATTTCATTTTCTTCAAATTTTTCTTGTTGAGGTTGTAGTCGAATAAAAGTTGTGTGATAATGACCGCGTTTTATTTTTTCGGTTTGACAAAAGACAACAGCCATATCTTTGCGGCGTGCAATTTTTTCAAAACCATTAAAAACAGGCGTTCTCTGATTCAGGAAATCAATAAAATAGTGAACAGCTGATTGTTTTGGACTTTGATCTGCGACAAATAAATACGTTAATTCTCCATCATTTGGAGCTTTCATCATAAAACGCAACACATCTTTCATGTCCAACGCTTTTGTCCCGAAACGACCACGCATAGCATTGATTTTATCGTTCCAAAAAGGATTTCGAATTTTATGATAAACAGCTGCACTTTCTTTTGTTGGTAAATGTTTTACCGTTCCAATAAACCATTCCCAATTGAAAATATGCCCACACATCATCATGACATCTCGTTTTTCATTTTTTATTTCATTAAAAACGTCGAGATTAGAATATGTAAATCGTTTGTCCAATTCTTCTTGAGAAATAGAAAAACTTTTTAAGGTTTCGACCAAATAATCACAAAAATTATTATAGAATTTCTTGTGAATAGCTTTGATTTCTTCCTGAGATTTTTCGGGAAAAGAGTTTTCTAAATTTGTTCTAATGACACGTCTTCTATAACCAATAACCGTGTACAACAGAAAGAACAAAAAATCCGAAAATCTGTATAAAACCGAAAGAGGTAAACGCGAAATTTGATAAATTATGAAATAAAAAATGTTGTTCATTTGACAAACAAATAAGCGACAAATTTACGAATTAAATTTGTTCGTTGCTTGCCAAATTGCATCTTTTGGAACTGGAGCTACAATTGTCATTTCTTCTTTTTTGACAGGATGCTCAAATGTAATGCGATGTGCATGTAAACAAATGCTTCCATCAGGATTAGAACGTTTAGCGCCGTATTTCAAATCGCCTTTGATAGGACAACCAACTGAAGAAAGTTGCGCGCGAATTTGATGTGAACGACCTGTAAATAACTTCACTTCGACACAATGAAAAGTATCCAAAGCACCTAAATAGGTGTATTCTAAAATTGCTTTTTTAGCATCAGGCGTTGGTTTAGAATAAACAGTTGTTTTATTATTTTTTGGATTTTTCTTTAGATAATGTTCTAATCTTTCGAAGTCTTTTGACGGTTTACTTTGAACAATTGCACGGTAAACTTTGTCAATATTTCGTTTCTGAAACATTTCGTTCATTCGTGTTAACGCTTTCGAAGTTTTAGCAAAAATCAACACACCAGAAGTTGGACGATCCAAACGGTGCACCAACCCTAAGAAAACATTTCCAGGTTTGTTATCGCGTTCTTTTATATAGTTCTTCAGACTATCGATAAGCGGAATATCGCCTGTTTCGTCTCCTTGTGCTAATTCACCTGCTTTTTTGTTGATGATTAACAAATGATTATCTTCGAATAAAATTTTTGGATTCATGAGTGAGTTTTGAGTGGTGAGATAAAAGTTTTGAGTTAGAATTTCCTCAAGTTGTTATTGAAAAACTCACTACTCAAAACTTATTACTCATGACTTATTTAATATTGTTCATTCACATTTGGAAAGTCGCCCGATTTTACATCCGCAACATATTGTCCAATTGCTTGGTGAATTTGATCTTCTAAGTTTAAATATTTACGAACAAATTTTGGTTTGAATTCGTTGTTTAATCCCAACATATCATGTACAACTAAAACTTGTCCGTCGCAACCAGCTCCTGCTCCAATTCCAATTGTAGGGATATTAACAGAGGCTGTTACTTTAGCAGCTAAATCAGCTGGAATTTTTTCCATTACTAATGAAAAACATCCTAATTCCTCTAATAATTTAGCATCGCTAATTAATTTTTCTGCTTCAGCATCTTCTTTTGCACGTACTTTATATGAACCAAATTGATAGATCGACTGAGGAGTTAAACCTAAGTGTCCCATAACAGGAATACCAGCATTTACGATACGACGAATAGATTCTTCGATTTCTTTTCCACCTTCTAATTTGATCGCATGTGCACCAGATTCTTTCATGATTCGAACAGAAGACTCTAAGGCTTTTTGTGGATCAGATTGATAAGTTCCGAAAGGTAAATCAACAACAACCAAAGCACGTTTAGCTCCTCGAACGACACATTGAGCATGGTAAATCATTTGATCCAAAGTAATTGGTAAAGTAGTTTCGTGACCAGCCATTACATTAGCAGCAGAATCACCAACTAAAATAACTTCAGTTCCAGCCGCATCTACAAGCGAAGCGATTGTAAAATCGTAAGCCGTTAACATCGAAATTTTTTCTCCGGTAAATTTCATGTTACGCACAGTTTCGGTAGTGATACGTTTGATTTCTTTATTTACAGACATTACGTTTATATTTTTAACTTTTGTAAAGTTAATTTGAATATTAAAACAGAACTAATTTTGACTGATATTTTTTCCAGTTTGACAAATGAAGAACTAGATAATCGGTTCGTTGAAAATGAAATAACAATTTTTACAGTTTTATAAACGTAAATAAGCTTGTCTATTTGCTCATTTTTAGTAAATTGGTATTCGAATTGAGAGAATTTCACTAAATTTGTTCTCTTAAACTAATTTTAAATAACCATAAATGAAAATAGCAATAGTGGGAACAGGCTACGTTGGCTTGTCTAACGCAATTTTATTGGCTCAGCATAATGAGGTAGTGGCGTTAGATGTTGTTCCAGAAAAGATTGCAATGCTCAATGCAAAAAAATCTCCAATTGAAGATAAAGAAATTATAGATTTTTTGCAGAATAAGGAGCTTAATTTTCTTGCGACTTTAGACAAAGAAACTGCCTATACAAATGCAGAATATGTGATTGTTGCAACGCCTACGGACTATGATCCAAAAACAAATTATTTTAATACATCAAGTGTAGAATCGGTTATAAAGGATGTAAAACAGTATAATCCGAATGCTGTAGTAATTATAAAATCGACTGTTCCAGTTGGTTTTGTTGAAGATTTAAAATCACGATTAGACTATCAAAATATTATTTTTTCTCCTGAATTTTTGCGAGAAGGAAAAGCTTTGTATGATAACTTGTATCCCTCTCGAATTATTATTGGTGAGCAAAGTGAAAGAGCAGAAGTTTTTGCGAATTTGTTAAAAGAAGGAGCAATTAAGGAAGATATTCCAACGTTGTTTACACATTCAACTGAAGCAGAGGCAATCAAATTATTTTCGAATACCTATTTAGCATTGCGTGTCGCTTATTTTAATGAGTTAGATAGTTATGCACAAACATTCAACTTGGATAGTAAACAAATTATCGAAGGAGTTGGTTTGGATCCTCGTATCGGTTCGCATTACAACAATCCATCGTTTGGTTATGGTGGATATTGTTTACCAAAAGATACGAAGCAATTATTGGCTAATTATGATGCAGTTCCGAATAATATTATTCAAGCAATTGTTGACGCAAACAGAACGCGAAAAGATTTTATTGCAGATTCTATCATTGCAAAAAATCCTAAGAAAGTTGGTGTTTATCGCTTGATTATGAAATCAGGTTCAGATAATTTTAGAGCATCTGCGATTCAAGGAGTCATGAAACGTATCAAAGCAAAAGGAATTGAAGTGGTGGTTTATGAACCAGTTCTGAAAGAAGATTCTTTCTTTGGATCGAAGGTGATGAATGATTTTGAAGCTTTTAAACAAGAGTGTGATGTTATTATCTCGAATCGAAATGCACCTGAATTAGCTGACGTGAAAGAGAAAGTTTATACGCGCGATTTGTTTGGAAACGATTAAAAATAACAACTATAAAATACTATGAAAACTATTTTAATTACAGGTGGAGCTGGATTTATCGGTTCTCACGTTGTAAGAGAATTTGTCTTAAAATATCCTGAAACGAAGATTATCAACCTTGATGCATTGACATATGCAGGAAATTTAGAGAATTTGAAAGATATCGAAAGTAAATCAAATTATGAATTCGTAAAAGCTGATATTACTGACGCAAAACATATATTAGAAGTTTTTGAAAGACATCAGCCAGATGGTGTTATTCATTTAGCTGCCGAATCTCACGTGGATCGTTCGATCACAAATCCATTAGACTTTGTGATGACAAATGTGATTGGAACAGTAAACTTATTGAATGCTGCAAAAACAATTTGGAACAATAATTTCGAAGGAAAACGTTTTCATCATGTTTCTACAGATGAGGTTTTTGGCGCTTTGGGTGATGAAGGATTCTTTACGGAAGAAACATCGTATGATCCGCATTCACCATATTCGGCATCAAAAGCATCTTCGGATCATTTTGTAAGAGCTTATCATGATACCTATGGTTTACCAATTGTGATGACAAATTGTTCGAATAATTATGGGCCAAATCATTTTCCAGAAAAATTAATTCCGTTGTGTATTCATAATATTTTGAACGGAAATCCGCTACCTATTTATGGAGATGGAAAATATACACGCGATTGGTTATTTGTAATCGATCATGCAAAAGCGATTGACTTGGTTTTCCACGAGGGAAAAAATGGAGATTCTTACAATGTAGGAGGTTTCAACGAATGGAAAAATATCGATTTGTTAAAAGAATTGTGTAAACAAATGGACGAAAAATTAGGTAAAGAAGCGGGAACTTCAGAACAATTAATCACTTTTGTGAAAGATCGTCCAGGACATGATTTACGTTATGCAATTGATGCGACTAAAATCAACGAAGAATTAGGCTGGAAACCAAGTGTGACGTTTGAGCAAGGTTTGAGCCTAACAATTGATTGGTTTTTATCAAACAAAGAATGGCTGGACAATGTAACATCTGGCGATTATCAAAATTATTACGAAAAACAATATAATTAAAAAAGGGTTTTATAGGTTAATGAAGAAATTAATCTATAAACTTAAAACCTTAACCTAAAAAGTTTTTATGAGTTTAAAAACAGTAGTTTACTCTTCTGACAAAAAAAACACATTTCCTCAAGGAATTAAAAAATATATTTAAAGATATATCAAATTCTCACTTTTTAGCTTTTCAGATGGCTAAAAGGGACATACAAGCACAGTATAGACAGTCTTATTTGGGTATTTTTTGGCATTTGCTCCAGTTATTATTAACTAATTAGTGTGGCTGTTTTTAAATGGATCAGGTGTTGTTTCAGTACAAGGAGTTGGTATTCCTTATCCTTTGTTTGTTGTGATTGGTACAATTTTATGGAGTGTATTTGCTGATACAGTTCAAAGCTCTATGGTTTCTGTAAACGCAGGAAAGGGAATTATTTCTAAAATTAATTTCCCTAAAGAAGCGCTTCTAATGGCTGGTATGTATAAAATAAGTTTCAATCTAGGATTGAAACTTATTTTGTTAGTCGTCTTTTTAATTTATTTCGGTGTTAATTTAGATATTAATTTTCTCTACTTTCCATTTCTATTGGTGGTACTTTTAATTTTTAGCTTTGCTATCAACAATATCCCAGTTTATTATATCAATCAGATTACTGCCGTTTATACTTTTTCCGAATATATTCACAGTTAGCAAAAAATCATTCAAATCTTATAAATATTAATAATAAGGAGGTTAGCAAATTAAAGAAACTTTAAAAAAAAAGCTAAATAATTCACAAAAGAAACTAATTCATAAAAGAATTAAAAATCATATTTTTTTTATTTTGAAATACTCAACGTTTGATATTTCGTATATAAATTATATTAAAGATATTGGCTTTAGAACATCTTTAAAACTAATAAAATGGAAATGACAACATTTCTACTAAATTAGAGTTACTAAAAAAATCAAGATTACTAAAATTACTATATAAATTAGGACTATTTAAAGGATATAAATACCTATAATTAGAAAAAGCTCATATTAATCGGTAACAACTTTACTTTACAACAAAACCTAATAGCTAACCTCTACTAATCTACATTTAGCAAGAAACACTAAACAATCTGTTTGTATAAAACAAATCAAAATCAAAATTAAGCAATCCACAAATTTATTCAGCATCATTATAGCTAATATACATGAAGTATCATCACAAATTCCTATAACAAACCTCCTCTTTAAGTCGGCTTAGAGGCGACATAAAGGTAGCACAGAGGTAGCATAGAACTACTATAAAAATAACTTAGGAATACAGTTGAAGAAGTAAAAAATAATTAAAAAGGAGAAAAATAGAAATAAATTCGCTAAATTTAATTAATTGATTTTCAATAGTTAAATATAGTAAATTTATGGCTAAAACAGATAATGAATTTAATATAAATGGTAAATTAGGAAATTTAATTTTTTTTCAACGTAATGGTAAATCTTTTGTCAAAAAATATGCAGGCGGATTTGTTAATAGTTCAGCACAACAACATCCAAATACAATAGAAGTTAAGAGACGTTTCAAAGAATTATCGATGTTTTCCGCATCATTCAAGAAACACATACTACCATTCAACTGGAAACAAAAAGACGGAACTTTTCACAACCAATTGGTTTCATTTTTTTCTACTATAAAAAAAGAAACCAATCAATCTACCATGTACACAGCACTAGTAGAAGCCTACAAAAATGGTAAATTACAACATCGTTCACTCAACAAAAAGTGCAAACTATCCCCGTTTTATGTGGAATATAATGCCCAAACAAATGAATTAAAAATACAAGCAGGCCTAGTATTTCAACACAAATCCAAATTCCCAAACGCTTTTTTAGAAATCAGTATAGGATGGTTGGTTTGCACCGAAGAATTAGAGTTAAATCTTATCAATTTTCAAAATTTCTATGTTCCAATAGATAACCTTGCTACACCACTTGCAGAAATTAAATTATCACCACAAATACAAGAACAACAAAACTCATCAACAATTTTTCCTTTTGTCGGCATATCCATTGTGACACAAGACAACGAACAAGCTAAACTCTTTCATCCTTTTCACTATACACTCACCACATTCCTATAAATAAGAAAGCATAAGCTATAATTAGTAAATCTACTTTTCATTAAGAATATCTTAATTATCGTATAAAATAAATAATGATAAATAAATACGCTTAAAAAATAGAAGAGCAATGCCATCAAATAATAACTTGTATATTCTTACAAATGAAGTAACATTGTAAACAGCTAAATTAGAAACACTTAATATACACATCATGCAACAACCTCTTATTTCGGTTATTGTTCCTTGCTACAATCAGTCTATTTATATGGACGAATGTCTACAATCAGTCTTAGATCAAACCTATCAAAATTGGAAATGTATTATTGTAAATGACGGTACAATACCACAAAAAAACCTCAACTATGTTGAGGTTTTTTTCTATAAAGATTAATCTTATTCCTGAATTAAAAGTCGGAATCCTTCACCGTGAATATTCACGATTTCTACTGCTGGATCTTTCTTCAAATACTTACGTAATTTCGCAATATATACGTCCATAGAACGTGATGTAAAGTAATTATCATCGTGCCAAATACGTGTTAAGGCAATCTCACGAGGCATTAAATCATTTTTGTAAACTGCCAATAAACGTAATAATTCGTTTTCTTTTGGCGAAAGTTTCTGTGATTTACCATCGTAAATTAATTGTCTCAATTTTGCATTGAACGTAAACTTACCAATTTTGAAATCTTCTTGTTCAAATTTTTCTTCTTCGCCAGAATTACGTTGTAAAACAGCTTTTATTTTGTACAATAAAACTTCTGAATCAAATGGTTTTAAGACATAGTCGTCTGCTCCAATTTTGTAACCATTCAAAACATCCTCGCGCATGTTTTTCGCTGTTAAAAATATAATTGGTTGTTCACTTTTTAGTTCTTTGATCTCTTTTCCTAATGTAAAACCATCTTTTTTAGGCATCATTACATCAAGGATGCATAGATCATAATCACTTTCTTTAAATTTGGCAAGACCGTCTTCACCATCGATTGCGTGCGTTACGTCAAAATCGTTTATAACCAAATAATCCTTTAATACACTTCCGAAGCTTGGATCATCTTCTACTAAAAGTAATCGTTGTTTATCACTCATTGATCTATGATTTTAGAGGAATTTTAATGAAAAAAGTACTTCCTTTTCCTGCTGAACTTTCTGCCCAAACTTGTCCACCGTGAAGCTGAACGATTTTTTTGACATAAGCCAACCCAAGTCCATGACCTTTTACATTGTGTATATTTCCCGTTTCTTCTCTATAAAATTGTTCAAATATTTTTTTCAGAACGTTTTGCGGCATTCCCATTCCTTTATCAGAAATTTCAATTAAAAAATTGTTGTCTTTGTTGTATGTTTTTACTCTAATCTCCGGTGTGTTTGGAGAGTATTTTCGAGCATTATCCAATACATTAATAACGATATTCTCTAAATGGAACGGATCTCCTTTTACAAATGATTGTTCTGCGTTGTATTCTTCAAATATTGTACCATTTCTTTCTTCTACAATAAATCTTATCGGCTCAACACTTTTTTGTACAATCCCATTCAAATTTACTTCCTGAAAATTCATATCCATTTGATTGCGATCAAGCTTTGACATTCGTAAGACCATCTCAACGTGAGCATTCATACGTTTGTTCTCTTGTTTGATCAAATCTGCATAATATTTCACCTTTTCAGGATCAGTAAATATTTTTTCGTTACGCAATGCATCAGACGCAATATTAATGGTTGCAATAGGCGTTTTGAATTCGTGCGTCATATTATTGATAAAATCAGTCTTAATTTCCGAACTCTTGCGTTGCAATTGCATGTAATAAATTGACAATGAGAAAACCGTAATAATAATCATGGTTAAGATAAACGTCAATGAAATAACTGGAACTGTTGGCGCAACAATGGCTAAATTTCGGTTAACAAAATTTGCTGCCAAATAATATTCGATATGATCCTTTCTGTCCAAAAATAGCGGAACCATAAATTCGATTTTATTGCGATCAAAATCTTTTGATTTGACATTTGTTTCTGTCGAATCTTTTTTTAAAACTGCCAAAATTGGCATTGCTTGATGAATTCCTCTGTTGCGTAATTCGTTTTTTAAAATCGAATCTAACATGGCATAATTCACACGTTTGTCGATTGGCGTAGAGCCTGCATCCCAACGCGCAGCGCTTTCCAGCGTAAATGTTCCGTCTTGTAAAGCGTGCTCAAAATTCAGATTCAGATTCGGAATTCCTCTAGCAGAAGAATCTTTGTCTATCTTGAAAACGCGTTCTTGCGAATAAATATTCGCTTTCGTCAAACTATCATTGTATTTTCCAGATGACGGCAACATCGATTTTTCGACCACATAGCGCGTAACATAAGCATACGTTACACCAAGCGAATCTTTGATGACTTGATTGGTTACAACTTGCGGTTTATCTTTATTTGACTTTAAATCTGATTGTATATTATTGAATTTCTTATAATATCGCTCTAATTCGTTTTTATTTATTTTTTCAGTTGTATAATTCATCGCTTGGTACACGTTGTTGTTAAAACTGTCTGTACCGTTCTGAATTGTTAAGTTTAGCCAATAGAATTGAATGATTATCAATCCTATAAGCGCAACACTCATGATAACGATTAAGATTTTATAAAATCCTTTTTTCATTTATTTTTTTATTGAATGATTAAAAATAGTTTAATCTTTTCTAATTTCTATCTTTTTGTTAAAATTTGGACGATTAAATCATTTTTTTGATTTTGATAAACGTTTCTTCCACTTCATTTTTCAAGTGAGCTAAATCGCCATTATTATCAATGATAAAATCTGATTTAGCAATTCGTTCTTCGTCCGAAATCTGATTGTTTATTCTTGCAAGAATTTCTTCTCGTGATAAACCATCTCTTTCTATAGTTCGTGCAATTCGCGTTTCTATATCAACCACTACACTTATCACAACATCGCAATCTTTATAACTACCACTTTCTATTAAAATAGCAGCTTCTTTCATCACAATATCCGATTTTTGAGCTTTTTTCCAATTTTCAAAATCTTGGAAAACTGCTGGATGAACAATTGAATTTAATAGCTTCAATTTTTCATTATTCTGAAAAACTTGTTTTGATAGATATGGTTTATTCAAACCATTTTCATTGTAAGCTTCTTCACCAAAAGCTGCAATAATTTTAACTTTTACTTCAGAGTTTTCATTTTGAATCGTTTTGGCTCTTGTGTCAGAATTATATACCGGAATACCTAATTCTTCGAAGAATTTTGCTGCTGTACTTTTGCCAGAGCCTATTCCGCCAGTAATTCCTGCTACAAAAGGTTGGTTGTTTTTCATGGTTTGAAGTTAAAAAAATGCCGAAGAATAATTCCTCCGGCAATCAGTTAAATATATGTTAACCTTAAACTTAGTTTTTTTCTTCAACTGCTTTTTCTGATTTGTCAGTCGTTTTTGAATAACGTGCAGCAGTTAATTCGCGAGAAATTGCAGCTTTTTCGAATTTAATTTTTCCAGCTCCAGTTTCGATGATAACAGCGTCGTCATAAATTTCGTTGATTTTCCCGTGAATACCAGAAGTTGTTACAACTTGATCACCACGTTTGATATCCGTTTGAAATTGTTTTTCTTGTTTCGCTTTCTTTTGTTGAGGACGAATCATGAAAAAGTACATAATTACGAACATCCCTCCGAACATCAAAAGCATAGACATTCCTCCGCCTTGTGCACCAGCTTGTAAAAAGATTGTTTGAATCATTTTTATATTTTATCGATTTAATACTTATTGTCCAAATGCTTGTTGTGCATTTTGATCATTTGCAGTAGCTCCAACAACGTTTGCAGAAATGTCAAATTTCTCGTGACCATTTGTTGTGTTCGTTACTAAAGTTACTGTTTTTTGTTGTTTACCGTTCATGTTTCCAGCTGTGTACACAACTTTGATAGAATCTGTAGCTCCTACTGCAATTGGAGTAGAAGGAAATTCAGGAACTGTACAACCACAAGTTGCAGACGCATCGCGAATAACTAATGGAGATTTACCATCGTTTTTGAACTTGATATATGTTTCTACTTTATTGTTAGCTTGTACATCGCCAAAATCGTGATTTGCTTCTGCTAATGTTAAAACTGGAGCTGTAGCTGGATCTACAACATTTTCAGCTTGTTGAGCTGTTTCTTCTGCTGTAAAATTGTCGCTAGCTTTTTTTTCTCCACAAGAGCTGATTGCGAATGATAATGCAAATGCACCTAAAATAAATAATTTACTTTTCATTTTTATAATTATTTGTCTTAGTCAAAATTAAGAAAAAATAGTGATTATAATAAACCTCTACCGTATTTTGGTAAATTATTATTGTCTTTTAACTCTTTTAATGTTTTATCTAAGATTCCGTTAACAAAAACACGCGATTTTTCTGTTGAATAACTTTTCGCTAATTCCACATATTCGTTAATCGTAACTTTTGCAGGAATATTTGAGAAATATAAAAACTCTGTCAAAGCCATTTCCAAAATAATTAAATCGATTGTCGCAATACGATCTAATTCCCAGTTTTGAGCTTTTTCGTCAATGATTTTTCTAGTTTCTGCTTGGTAACGGATGGTTTTACGGAATAATTCTTCAGTAAATTTTTTGTCATCTAAGTCTTTGTAAACTTTGAATAATGAAATCAATGGTGAACTGTTTTGACGGAACGATTTTATCGTTGTATGCACCATTGCATTTGCAATATGTACATCGTCTGCCCACGTGATCTGAATTCCTTCTAAGTAATCGTGCAAATCTTCATATTCAGCAATAAATTCTACGAAAAAGTTCAAGATAAATTCTTTGTCTTCTTCAAAAGAATGTTTGTCGCTGCTCATGTACGTTTTGTACAATTCACTTTCTGTCAAATTTTTAAAGATATTGTTTGGATAAGAATCATAAATATCCCAAAGTAAAAATTTGTTGTCATTTGAATAACGAGATAATTCAAGATTTTGTTCAATAATTTTGAATACTTTATTCTGAACAAATTTTAAATTTGGATTTAAATCTTCTTGGGTTGGAAAGTTTTTTGATTTTGCAAGTTCAATTTTATGCTCTGCAATGTCCTTTTGAACTTTAATCAAATTTAGGAGATAAATGTACAAATCGTAGATTTGATCGATACTTTTCATCATATTTTTCTCGACCGCTCTTTCTTCGCCTTCAGTTCCTAAACTATTGTAAGCATAGATATTCTGCATTACTTTTTCGCGTAGTTGTCTTCTTCCCAACATAATTTCAATGATATAACGTCTAATAAATTGATGCAAAGGTAAAAAAAAGAATGTAATTTTGTTTTGTGAAATCATTACAAAAGTTAAATAAATTTTTATGGAAGTATAAATGGAGAATATTTTTGGGCTTCATTTTTACGATTTGTGCCAATTGGGTGCAGGTTTATTCCGTTACATATATTAGAGAAGCAATCAATACAGTTGAAGAATTGCTACGAAATTTTAAGAAAGAAGGAACAGATAACCTCGATCTTTTGAAAGATGGTTTGATGTACGCCAGTTTGGCTTTTTTCTTTTTTAAAGTTTTGGGAGGAGTTTTGACGGTTGGTACACGACAAATGATTATTGTGGCATCGCGTTATATTGAGTTCGATTTGAAAAATGTGATTTACGATAAGTATCAAAAATTATCGTTGTCCTTTTACAAAAAACACAAAACGGGCGATTTGATGAATCGTATTACCGAAGATGTCGGATTGGTGCGTATGTATCTTGGACCTGGAATTATGTATCCAATTGATTTGGTATCGCGAGTTGTGATCATTGCGTATTTTATGTTGCAAATTGATCAACAATTAACGCTTTATACATTAGCTCCATTACCGATTTTATCATTGTTAATTTATAATGTTGCACGAAATATTAACAAGAAAAGTAAGCGCGTACAAGAACAACAATCTACGATTTCGTCATCTGTACAAGATACTTTTGCTGGAATTCGTGTGATAAAATCATTCAATTCGGAAGAATTTATTAAATCTAAATACGAAGTAGAAGCAGACGAATATCAGAAACGTGCGCTTAATTTAGCTCAAATTCAGGCAGCTTTTGGACCATTGATGGTTGTTGTAGTTGGTGTGAGTAATTTGGTGATTTTGTATTTGGGAGGAGTAAAATATATAGAAGGAACAATGGATATTGGTTCTATTGCACAATTTTTCCTTTACCTAAATATGTTAATTTGGCCATTTACTTCGTTGGGTTGGATTACAATGGTTGTGCAGCGTGCGGAAGCATCAATGTTTCGTATCAACGAATTTTTGAATGCTGAAACTGATGTGAAAGAAAAACAATTAGTCAATCATGAAGTAGAAGGAACAATCGAATTTAAAAATGTGACGTATATCTACGAAAACACAGGAATTAAGGCGTTGGATAATGTTTCGTTCAAAATTAATAAAGGTGAAACTTTAGCGATTCTTGGAAAAACAGGTTCAGGAAAATCGACAATTGCTTTGTTAGTTGCGCGTTCGCTGGAACCGACTTCTGGTGAAATTTTGATTGATGGTAAAAATATTCATGATATTAATGTAGAATCTATTCGAGAAGAAATTGGTTATGTTCCGCAAGAAGCTTTCCTTTTCTCGGATTCGCTAACCAATAATATTTTGTTTGGTTCTGACGATACAGATGAGCAAACGGCTGAAATTTTTGCGAAGAAAGCTGTTGTTCATGATAATATTGATCGATTTAAAGAAAGTTACGAAACAGTTGTTGGTGAACGCGGCGTTACGCTTTCTGGAGGTCAAAAACAACGTGTTTCTATAGCTCGTGCATTGGTAAATGATCCGAAAATATTAATCTTTGATGATAGTTTGTCTGCTGTAGATACCGAAACCGAAGAACAAATCTTGAATAATTTATCTTCTGAGATTAATGGTAAAACAACCATCATTATTACGCATCGTGTGTCTTCTGCAAAGCGCGCTGATCAGATTTTGGTTTTAGAAGATGGTCATGTTTTAGAAAATGGTTCGAACAGCGAATTATTAAATAAGCATGGTTATTATTATGAATTGTACAATAAACAACTGCTAGATTAAGTTTATTTATATAGATTTAATAAAATAATAGAAAATAATTGTTTAAAACGTTGTTATTTTCTTAATTTTTTTTAGATTTGTTAGGAAACATTTAACAATTAAACTCTATTTAGACTTATGAATGATTTTGAAAACCAAGAAAAGGTGGATGCAGAAGGAGTCTTTTCAAAGGTATTAAGGGCTGGAAGAAGAACTTATTTTTTCGATGTCCGCGAAACAAGAGCAGGGGATTATTACTTGACGATTACTGAAAGTAAAAAAAATACGCAGGAAGATGGAAATGTGTATTACAAAAAACATAAAATCTACTTGTACAAAGAAGATTTTGAAAGTTTCAAAGATATGTTAGACGAAACGACCGATTTTGTTTTTGCTCAAAAAGGACAAGAGGTAATTTCGGAAAGACATCAGAAAGATTTTGATCCAAAAATTAAAGTTGTGGGTAAAGACGAAACGCAAGTTGAATCTTTTACCAATATCGATTTTGACGATATATAGACTTTACTAAATATGCGTAAAAAGAAACCTCCACTCAATAATTTGAGCGGAGGTTTTTATTTATGCTTGAATATTTTTATGTCTCCTATCAACAATCCTCCATCTTTTTCAAAATCTATATTATCCAAAATAGTTAGATATTTAGTTATATTCTTTTTCTTGAGAAATTTGTTTAATATTATTGAATATATTCTTTGAATCTCATAATCAAACTCACATAATAGAGATTCAAGATCATAAGATTCATCAATATCTTGATTTTTTATTAATAGAATTTTATCATTTTCTAAATCAACCCGTGAAATTTCGTAAACATCAAAATCTTTAGAGTCATTGCTTATGTAATTCGTAGAGTGAGCACCAATTTTATTTCTTAATTCAATTATTTTATACTTTTTTAAATCATTAACTATTTTGGATTTGTGTGGAATTTTATGAATCTCAATTAAGTTAATTATTGCTAATTGTTGTTGATAAACAGCATTTAAAATTCCGTAAAGCCTCAGGTATTGTTCTCCTATATCTAGTATTTTAGTAGGTCCAGATAATTTAAATTTTAAGTAATTTTTCTTGGCGTATTCTGTGTCATCAATTACGTATAGAGCATTTAATAATATATTCCAATCAAATTCTTTTTCAAAGTAAAAGAATTTAATAACATCTGATTTAAAATTTTTAGATTTTTCAGGATTCCATTTAATTGAAAAATCACTTAAAACTTCATTATGTAAATCTTTATATTTACTTATAATAGACCTATTGTCCATATTTATTTTTTCTAAAATTACAATATTTTAATTTATCAGCTTTATTTAGTAAAATCATTTAATTACAAAATGTCAAGTAGAATTTATTTCAGGTTCGCATCTCGTGAGATTCTGAAACAGGTTCAGAATGACAATAAATCATACAAAAAAACCTCTCAAAGAATTCTTTGAGAGGTTTGATATATTGTAAATAAGTTAAAATCCTAACCTACTAATTCTTCTACTTTGTCAGCAGCGTCTTTTAATGTGATAGCAGAGTGAACAGCGAAACCTGATTCATCAATCATTTTCTTAGCGATTTCTGCATTTGTTCCTTGTAAACGAACAATAATTGGCACATTAATTTCGTCACCCATATTGTTGTAAGCATCTAAAATACCTTGAGCAACACGATCACAACGTACAATACCACCAAAAATATTGATTAAGATAGCTTTTACGTTTTTATCTTTTAAGATAATACGGAAACCTTTTTCTACACGCTCAGCATCAGCAGTACCACCAACGTCTAAGAAGTTTGCAGGATTACCACCAGATAATTTGATGATATCCATAGTTGCCATTGCTAAACCAGCTCCGTTAACCATACATCCTACGTTTCCGTCTAATTTTACGAAGTTTAATCCAGCTTCACCAGCTTCAACTTCTGTTGGATCTTCTTCTCTTGTATCACGTAAAGCAGCGATATCTGGATGACGGAATAATGAGTTATCATCGATAGATACTTTAGCATCTACAGCGATAATTTGATCGTCAGATGTTTTAAGAACTGGGTTAATTTCGAACATAGAAGCGTCAATCGCAACGTATGCATTATATAAAGCAGTGATAAATTTAACACCATCTTTGAAAGCATTTCCTGATAAACCTAAGTTGAAAGCAACTTTACGCGCTTGGAAACCTTGGATTCCTACAGCTGGATCAATTTCTTCTGTAAAGATTTTGTCTGGCGTGTGCTCAGCAACTTCTTCGATATCCATTCCACCTTCAGTAGAATACATAATCATGTTTTTACCAGTAGCACGATCTAACAATACAGAAACATAGTACTCTTCAGTTTCAGATTCACCTGGATAATAAACATCCTCAGCGATTAAAACTTGATGAACTTTTTTACCTTCAGCCGAAGTCTGAGGCGTAACTAATTGCATTCCGATGATTTCGTTTGCTTTCTCTTTAACTTCGTCCAAGTTTTTAGCAAGCTTTACTCCACCACCTTTTCCACGACCACCTGCGTGTACTTGCGCTTTTACAACATGCCAACCTGTACCAGTTTGTTCAGTTAACTTTTTAGCAGCTTCTACAGCTTCTTCTGGTGTAGTAGCAACGATACCACGTTGTACTTTCACACCATATTTACTAAGAATTTCTTTTCCTTGATATTCGTGAAGATTCATTTTTTTTGATTTTTCAATTACAAAAATAAAAATATTGTTGATGTATTCTAAATTTTGCCATATTAATTTTATCAGCTTATGCTAAAAAAGTGGTTAATATTGTTTATTTAGAGGTTACAAGATACGAATATTAATGATTTAAAAAGTCAAAACAATTGTTATATAATTTTTAAATCGTAACAAGTACACTAAAAACTAGTTTAATTTGGATGTCTTTATTTTGAATTCAAGAAAAAACTTATCACTTATAATTTAAGACTTAGTACTTAATTTATATCTTTACCTCATGATAAAAGCAGAAAATATTGTTAAGAAATTTGGTGAATTAGAAGTGCTAAAAAATGTTTCTTTATCGATTGCAGAAAAAGAAATCGTTTCTATTGTTGGTGCTTCTGGAGCAGGAAAAACAACTTTGCTTCAAATTTTAGGAACATTAGAAAAAAGTTCTGAGCCAAAGAAATATAATACTTCTATTCAGATTGCGGGACAAGATATCACGAAATTAAACGATCGCGATTTATCTAAATTCCGTAATGAAAACATTGGATTCATTTTTCAGTTTCATCAATTGTTGCCAGAATTTAATGCAATAGAAAATATTTGTATTCCAGCTTTTATCAAAAAAACAAAAAAAGCTGATGCTGAAAAACGTGCAAAAGAGTTGATGTCCTATTTAGGACTTTCGCAACGATTAACACATAAACCGAATCAACTTTCTGGAGGAGAACAGCAACGTGTAGCAGTAGCTCGTGCGTTGATTAATCAACCTAAAGTCGTTTTTGCTGATGAACCTTCTGGTAATTTAGATTCTAAAAATGCTGAAGAATTACACGAATTATTTTTCAATCTTCGAAACGAATTTGGACAAACTTTTGTTATTGTGACGCATAATGAAGAATTAGCAAATATGACCGATCGAAAATTGGTGATGGCTGATGGTTTGTTTGTTGATAGTATGTAAAATTTTATCGATTAAAATGATTTATAAAGTTTTAGGAATGGATAATCGCTTAGGATTGAAATTCTAATTCTCTATAACATATAATACTTCTTAGTATATTTGCTAAATGACACAAATAAAGGATTTTTTAGACGAAAAAGTTCTTCAATATAATACATTAGACTTTATCGATTCTGATCCAGTACAGATTCCGCACAGATTTTCTGCGAAAGAAGATATTGAAATTGCTGGGTTTTTAGCGGCAACAATTGCGTGGGGAAATCGTAAAATGATTATCAATAATGCGAATAAAATGATGCAGTTGATGGGAAATTCGCCTTACGATTTTGTGATGAATTTCTCTGAGAATCATTTAAAGAATTTGGGTGGTTTTGTTCACAGAACATTCAATAGTGAAGATTTGAAATTTTTCATGCAATCGCTTCGTAACATTTATCAAAATCATGGCGGATTGGAACAAGTTTTTGCAAAACATCAAACTTCAGATTCGATGCAAGCATCAATCTCGAATTTCAAACAAACTTTTTTTGAAATAGAACATCCAACTCGAACAACTAAACATATTTCAGATCCATTGAATAATTCGGCTGCAAAGCGTATCAATATGTACTTGCGTTGGATGATTCGTGATGACAAACAAGGCGTAGATTTAGGAATTTGGAAATCCATTCCAACTTCTATTCTTTCCTGTCCTTTGGATGTACATTCGGGAAATGTTGCACGAAAATTAAATATTCTGACTCGAAAACAAAATGATGCAAAAGCATTGAAAGAACTTGATACAAAATTGCGAGAAATGGATGCAAATGATCCTGTGAAATATGATTTCGCTTTATTTGGTTTGGGTGTTTTCGAAGGGTTTTAACTGAACTGAAAATAATTTTATTTAGAAAAATTAGAATTAAATTCGCTAAAAATAAGTTTGTATGAAAGAATTGAATGGAATAAAATATATCGAACGTTTACCTGTTGTTTCGACTGAAAAAACGCCTCTTTTTGTGCTGATACATGGTTATGGAAGCAACGAAGAAGATTTGTTTTCATTTGCACAAGATTTACCGCAGAATGCGCATATTATAAGTGTACGAGCGTTGCATGATATTGTGTATGGCGGATATGCGTGGTATGATATTAATTTTGTGAACAATGAAAAATGGATGGATGAAACGCAAGCAATAGAATCGCGTAATAAATTGGTCGAATTTATTGATGCAATTGTTCAACAAGAGAATTTAGATGACGCAAATGTAACATTGATGGGCTTTAGCCAAGGTGCAATTTTGAGTTATGCGATTTCGCTAAATAATCCAGAAAAGATTAAAAACGTGGCTATTTTAAGTGGTTATCCAGAAGCTAAAATTATTGGAGATTTTGATCAATCGAAAGATTTTTCGAACTTAAATTTCTTTGTTTCGCACGGAACAGAAGATGTTGTATTGCCAATTGAATTAGGACGAATGGGTGACGAGTTTTTAAAATCGATGAATATTAATTTTGAATACCACGAATATAGAAGTGGACACGGAATTGTTCCTCAAAATTATTATGATTTGATGGATTGGATCAAAAGATTTTAATCCTAAAAATAATGAAATTCTGAAACAAATTCAGAATGACTTTCTTTGTTTATAGCCAATGACTAATAATAATGAAAATTGTCATATTGAGTGATTTTCGTTTCGATAGAATAAGAAAATTGTATCGAAATATCTCAATTTAAATAAATTTAACTTCTATGGCGTCGCCGTGATATTCCTTGAACGAGGCGTCATAGAATTCGATATTCGTGTAACGATATAACAATTCGGTAATTTCTTTTTTCAGAATTCCTTTTCCATAACCGTGAATTAAAATCAATCGAATTTGACTTTCGAACATAGCGCGCTCCACCTCATTTCGTGCAACATCTAATTGTGTTTGTATAATTTGCGCATTATCCAAATCACGCCAATTATCAACTAAATTTTCGATATGCAAATCAATTTCTCGCGTTAAATAAGGATGTCGATGAGATTTGCGAAAAGTCTTAAACTTTGGTTTCGAAAATTCTTTGATTTTCTCATCTCGATATTCTTCATAGTCAATTTCAATATCTTTGATGATTTCATCTTGGCGATACTCATATTCAAAACCAAACTCATCATTAAAGTAAACAAAATCACCTTTCAATTTGGAAATTGTTCCCGAAATATTATCATCTATCACTTTAACTTTTGTACCAATTTTGAACATTCGACTACTTTTTCTGCAAAATTAAGAATTATTTTATGAGTTTTTAAGTTGTTGTATTATTCAATTCAAACTCAATGTTGTATTTTTGTTTATTAAACTAACCAAATGTCAAATCAACATAGAAAAATAAAAGTACTTTTTAGGCTTCGTTCATTAGAAATGGGTGGAGTTCCAATAGTAGTTTTAGATTTGTTGCGAAACTTACCAAAAGATAAATTCGACTTTACTTTGATGCTTAACTTGTATCAAGGCGAATTGATTAAAGAAATTCCTATAACCTTTAGTTGTAATCAACAATCCAAAATCAGGAATTTCTGAATCGTTTAGATCAATTCGTTCTAATCTGAAATATTTATACAAGAATCCAGGACTTGAAGATGATAACAAAACGATTTTAATGACATCATTTATTGGAGGTGAAGGTAAAATTTTCAATGCGATGAATATTGCGAGTTCACTTGGTTCTATGGATAAGAAAACGGTTCTGATTGGATTAGATTTACGTCAACCAAAAATCTTTGATGATTTTAACATTAATAATAAAACAGGTGTAACAGACTATGTTGCGGATGATTTAGAGTTAAATCAAATTACACAACGTACAATTTTACCAAATTTAGATATTATTACAGCAGGTACAATTCCTCCAAATCCTTCAGAATTGATTTTGAGTAATCGAATGGATCAATTATTTGCTGAATTGAAAGAGAAATATGAATTCGTAATTATAGATTCACCGCCAATAGGATTAGTAACAGATTCGTACGATTTGATGCTTAACGCAGATTGCACATTGTATGTAACACGTTACAACTATTCGGAGAAAAACTTTATCCATGCAATTTCGAATAAATATGATGAAGGTGAGGTTTCGAATGTCGGAATTATATTCAACGATTTCCAAATTAAAACTGGCTACGGTTACGGATATGGTTACGGCTACGGCTACGGTTATAGTTACGGCTACGGATATTTTGCTGGAGATGAGAATTTTGATAATTCATCATTCGGAAAAATAAAATGTTTAGCTTCTCGAAATAAAAGTAAATTCTTTTAATTGAAATGATCTTAAAGAACATATTTGATTATATACTTGCATTAATCCTACTAATATTTTTAGTTGGGTTAATTGTTTTGTTAATTATCATAAGTTCTATAGATACCAATCAATTTGGCGTTTTTACACAAAAAAGAGTTGGGAAAGACGGAAGATTTTTCAATATTTATAAAATCAGAACGATTAAAGGGGTTTCTAAATCGACAATAACAACCGATCAACATCAAATTACCAAAATTGGAAAGATTCTTCGAGATTATAAATTAGATGAATTACCTCAATTATTCAATATTCTAATAGGGGAAATGAGTTTTGTTGGACCTCGTCCTGATGTCGCTGGTTATGCAGATAAATTGGTTGGAGAGGATAGATTGGTGTTGAAAGTTAAACCTGGAATTACTGGTCCTGCTCAATTGAAATATTGTAAAGAAGAAGAAATTTTATCCAATGTAAATGATCCAATCAAATATAATGATGAAATTCTTTGGCCAGATAAAGTTAAGATCAATGTAGAATATGTAAAGAATTGGAGTTTTCGACAAGATTTGATTTACATGTTTCAAACAATATTCAAAAAATAAAAAGAGAATCCTAAATTGGATTCTCTTCTATTTTTAAAAATATTTTCGTTTTTCTAAACTTGGATAACACCTAAATTAAATTGTTTTTCAATCGGAGCATGATTCGCAGCTTCAATTCCCATCGAAATCCATTTACGCGTATCCAAAGGATCAATAATTCCATCTGTCCACAAACGTGCCGCAGCATAATAAGGACTTGTTTCATCATTGTATTTTGCTGTAATTTCGTTCAAAAGTTCTTGCTTTTTCACTTCATCAACTTCTACACCTTGCGCTTTCAAAGTCGCTTCTTTTATTTGTAGCAAAACTTTCGCCGCTTGCTCACCTCCCATAACTGCCAATTGAGCCGAAGGCCAAGCCGCAATTAATCTAGGATCATAAGCTTTTCCACACATAGCATAGTTTCCTGCACCATAAGAATTACCAACTATAATCGTGAATTTTGGAACAACAGAATTCGAAACTGCATTTACCATTTTCGCACCATCTTTGATAATACCACCATGTTCAGATTTAGATCCAACCATAAAACCAGTCACATCTTGTAAGAAAACTAACGGAATTTTCTTTTGGTTACAATTCGCAATAAAACGAGTCGCTTTATCCGCAGAATCTGAATAAATCACACCACCGAACTGCATTCCGTCTTTTTTAGACTTCACGATTTTACGTTGATTAGCTACAATTCCAACTGCCCAACCATCAATTCGAGCATACGTACAGATGATTGATTTCCCATAATCAGGCTTATATTCGTCCAATTCCGAGTTATCAACAAGTCTGTTAATAATCTCATACATATCGTACTGCTCAGAACGTGATTCAGGTAAAATACCATAGATTTCTTTCTCATCTAAAGCAGGTTTTGCTGCTTCAATTCGATTAAATCCAGCTTTTTCATAATCACCAATTTTACCAACAATAGATTTTATTCTATCCAACGCATCTTTATCATCTTTTGCTTTATAATCAGTCACGCCAGAGATTTCGCAATGTGTTGTTGCTCCACCTAAAGTTTCGTTGTCAATATCTTCGCCAATTGCTGCTTTTACCAAATAACTTCCTGCCAAGAAAATAGAACCTGTTTTGTCTACAATCATTGCTTCGTCGCTCATAATTGGTAAATATGCTCCACCAGCAACACAACTTCCCATCACAGCAGAAATTTGAGTAATTCCCATTGATGACATGATTGCATTATTGCGGAAAATTCGACCAAACATTTCTTTATCAGGAAAAATCTCATCTTGCATTGGTAAATAAACACCTGCGCTGTCCACCAAATAAATAATTGGCAATTTATTTTCCATCGCAATTTCTTGAGCACGCAAATTCTTTTTACCTGTAATTGGGAACCAAGCACCAGCTTTTACTGTCGCATCATTTGCAACAACAATACACTGTTTACCAGAAATGTAACCAATTTTCACAACAACACCTCCCGAAGGACATCCGCCGTGTTCTTTGTACATTTCATCTCCTGTTAAAGCACCAATCTCTATGTTCGGTTTTTTTTCGTCCAAAAGATAATCAATACGTTCCCTTGCAGACATTTTTCCTTTGCTATGCAACGCATCAATTCTTTTTTGACCTCCGCCAAGGTAAACTTGTTTCAGTTTTTGGCGTAGTTTAGAAAGTAATAATTTGTTATGATCCTCTCTTTTATTAAAAGTTAAATCCATTGTGGTTTTCTGTTTGTTTACAGCCCTAAACTAATGAATTTTATCGAATTCTTAAAATGAAATTTAGACTTGAGAATCAATGAATACAAAGTTCTTGCAATGCGTTTGGATTTGAGGAAAAAATGATAGAAAATCAGTTTCTAGATTCGCATAATTTTTTTCAAATTCGGGAATGATTTGATGTAAATTATTCTCAAATTTTGCTCGACTTCCGATTCCTTTTAATGTTTTTTGAACGCCTTCTATGGTCGAATAATTTTCGAACCAATCATATTTCAACAAATAAAAAATGATTTCTTGTAGTTTTTTTGGAAGCGAATTGTATTCATCCTTAAATAATTGATAACAATCTGATTTGAATTTTTCGAAAGGAGTTTCAGAATAATTATTCCAATATTTAATCAAAAAATAATCATAAATCACATCAATAATAATTGGTGCAAATTTGTGTTGTGTTTCGTGAAAATAACTTGAACTTTGTTTGACAGTTTCGTGAGAATCTGTAAATGTATCAATTGAACGATGCAATAAAATGCCTTTCTGAATATCTTCTGGAAAATCTAAATATTGTTTTCCCTTTACAGTTTCACCAAGCAAATTTCCAATTTGAAGCGATTGATTTCCGAAAGATAAATATTGATGTGCGACAAAGTTCATAAGGCTTGTTTAGTATCATAAAGTTAAGTTTTTTTGAATAAACCTGTGTTATTTTACTGTGAAGAAAAAAGCCATCTAAAAAAGATGGCTTAAGAATTATATTTTTATTCGTTATTTCCAGAAATTTGATTGATTTTTTCTTCTAAAATCGGATAATATTCGATCATAGAATCTTTTAAATTTCGATCCAAACTTAATGCATTTTGCAACGCTTCATTTCCTAATTGATCTTGCTCTGTAATATAATAGACATTACTCAATTGATAGAAAAATTCGGCACGATTAAAATTCTTTAAAGCGCCTGTTAATAAGACTGCAATCGCTTCCTCGTATTCGCCAACAGCAATTAAAGTTTCGACGTAAGCAAACCAAGTATGGAAAACTAAAGGCTTTAATTGAACCAATTTCGAAAGGTTTTTTATAGCTTCTTCAAACTTCATTTGTTTCAGAAAATAGTAAGTTGAATCTGTATAATATTCGTAACTATCGCCATTCAATTCTATTGCACGCTGAATGTAATATTCGGCTTCCTCTATATTTCCTAATTTGTTGTAAAGCGAAGCTGTTTTTGCCCAAACTTTATCCAATTGCGGATCTTCTTTTATCGCAATATGATAAGCTTTCAATGCTTTTTGTGGTTTCTCTAACTTTTCGTACAATTCACCAATTTTCATATGCGTAACAGCGGGCGAATCATCAAATTCTAATGTTTCTTCTAGCGTTTCTATTGCTTTATTATATTCTCCTAATTCTTCCAATGAAAGCGCTTTGTTAGCATGACCAACAATAGAGTTAGGATTAATCGCGAGCACGTAATCCAATGCATTTATAGCTTCGTCATACATTTTTTTGTGATTGTACAACAGACCAAGTTGCAACCAAGAAACTTCCGAATATGGATTATCGTCAATAAAATCTTTTAAAAATTCGATGCATTCATCAGGATTATGAATTTCTTCGTAGCATTGAATAATAGAGTAGAAAGTATAATCGTTTTCTGGATTGAATTTCAATGCTTTTTTGAAAGCAATTAACGCAGAATGAACTTCATCTAAATTCAAATATTCATTTCCGATACAATTGCAAATAAAATCAGTTTCTTCTTCGTCTATTTGCAAAGCTTCTTCATAAAAATTTATCGCTTTTCGAGGCATATTTTTCAATCCCCAAAAACGTGCTTGTACAAGAAGGTAATCTAATTCGTTTGCAGCTAAATCTTTTAAATCTTTGATGAGTTTTGCAGCTTTTTTTAAATCCTCAGTTGTAAGAAAATATTCGATTCTCTTGATTTTGATATCTATATTCTCGGGATGCATTTTTTCTGCAAAATCCAACGAACGTTTTGCATATTCGCTATCATTTACTTCAAGATAGAACTCAATAATTTCGACCAAATCCTCCGAATCGTAATACTTATATTCACGATTATCAAGCATTTGCTCAAAACCTTCAATTAGCTCGTTATTAAAAAAATCTTCGTCCATAGTGATAGACTAATTTACAAAATAAAATGTGCAAAAATCATAACGAATTGTTAGAGTTTTGCACATTTGTTAAACAATTAAAATAGATTGTTTTAGATGATATTTTTTATGCTTTCGATCATTTTATCAGCTAATTTATTTGCATTTTCTTCTGAGGTACTTTCAGTATAAATACGAATAATTGGCTCTGTGTTTGATTTTCTTAAATGAACCCATTCTGTAGGGAAATCAATTTTAACTCCATCAACCGTATTGATTTCTTCGTTTTTGTAAACTTCCTGAATTTTAACTAACAATTCGTCAACATTGATTTCTGGTGTTAATTCGATTTTCTTTTTCGCCATAAAATATGCTGGATAAGAAGCTCTCAATTCTGAAACTGATTTATCTTGTTCAGCTAAATATGTCAAGAATAAAGCAATTCCTACTAAAGAATCGCGCCCGTAGTGTAATTCTGGATAAATAATACCACCGTTTCCTTCTCCACCAATTTTAGCATCAACGTTTTTCATTTCAACTACAACATTTACTTCTCCAACTGCTGATGGTGAATATTTTTGACCATATTTTTCAGAAATATCGCGTAATGCACGAGAAGAAGATAAGTTAGAAACTGTTGCTGAAGGCGTTTTTGACAATACATAATCTGCGACTGCAACTAATGTGTATTCTTCTCCAAACATTTCACCTTTCTCATCGATAATTGCTAAACGGTCAACATCTGGATCTACCACAATTCCGAAATCAGCTTGTTCGTCGATTACTTTTTTACAGATATCACCTAAATGTTCTTTTAAAGGCTCTGGATTATGAGGAAAATGTCCGTTTGGCTCGCAATACATATCGTAATGAATTACACCTAAACGTTGTAATAACTTAGGAATTGCAATTCCTCCAGTTGAATTTACTGCGTCAATCGCAACTTTGAAATTTTTCTCTTGAATCGCTTTTGCATTCACTAATGGCAAAGCCAAAATTTTCTCGATATGTAAATCAATTGCATCATCAAAAGTTTCATAAGAACCTAAATCATCAACTTTAGCAAATGTATAATCATCTTTATCTGCGAAAGCTAAAATTTGCGCACCATCTGTTGCAGAAACAAATTCTCCTTTTGCATTCAATAATTTCAACGCATTCCATTCTTTTGGATTGTGAGAAGCAGTTAAAATAATTCCTCCATCTGCATGTAAATGTGTCACCATAACTTCTACAGTTGGAGTAGTAGATAAACCTAAATCGACAACATTAATTCCTAATCCTTGTAAAGTTGAACAAACTAATTGAGAAACCATTTGTCCAGAAATACGAGCGTCACGACCTACAATTACTTTATATTCTGATTGATTTGATTGATTCTTAAGCCAAGTTCCGTAAGCAGCTGCGAATTTTACAGCGTCTATAGGAGTTAAATTATCTCCCGGTTTTCCTCCGATTGTTCCACGAAAACCTGAAATAGATTTGATTAGAGACATAAATTTTATTTTATAGTGTTACAAATTTACAAATTACAAAAACTTTTCTTATCTTTTTGGAACGATTTTAGTTAAGATTTACTTAACAATTTTTAAAACCATAAAAAATACTATTAATTATGATGACAACTTCATTTATTATGTTAGGTATTACCGGAGTTTGGAGCTTTTTGGTATACTTAGTGTTCGGTTTAATTTGTGCTGGAATTGCTAAAGCAATAATGCCAGGTAAAGATCCGGGAGGATTTTGGGTAACTGCACTTATAGGTATTGTTGGTGCATATTTAGGAGCTTATATGCGTACAATTTTAGGAATTTCTCATGATGGAGAAGTGAGTTTTTTCAGTCCGTTGGATTGGATTTTTTCAATTTTAGGATCATTAATTTTATTATTTATCTGGAAAAAATTATTAGCACCAATGTTTAATAAATAATTCATTTCAATTATAAAAAAAATCCTTTATCAGTCTCTGATAAAGGATTTTTTTTATTCATATTATTTATAAAGGAAGAATTGCTTTTTCGTATTTCTGATTAATCATAATTGCAGAAGCTTCGTAAAAAGCAATAAATCCGCAGATGATTCCTGTCCAACCAGCAAAATGTAAAATACTTTGACTTCCTGTAAAGTTACCTGCTGCTAATAACAAGAATAATAAGGTTAACGAACCAAATAATAATTTTCCGACCAAATTACCTTTTAATGTTTGTAAAAAGTTGATTAATGTAAATAATCCCCACATTCCTAAATAACATCCCATTGCATTTCCGTCCGGTTTTTCTACGCCAAACATCGGTGCTAACCATATAAATACAAGTGTTAACCAAAAAGCACCATAAGACATGAATGCAATACTACCAAAGTTGTTTCCTTTTTTCCATTCCATAACGCCAGCCACAAATTGTGCTCCACCTCCAAAGAAAACACCCATTCCCATAATCATACTATTAACAGGAAAAAAGCCTGCATTGTGTATGTTTAATAAAACAGTTGTCATTGCAAAACCAAATAATCCTAAAGGTCCAGGGTTTGCTGTTTGGTCTTTAATCGAGTAAATATTATTCATGTTATTTATTATTTTTAGACAATAATAATCTGAAAATAATAAATAAAAAAGAATTTATTCATAAAAAGTGTGTAACGTACACTACAAAAGTATTTTAAATGAATAAATTATTGATATTTAATAAATTGGTTACTAAAATTTTTATTGTCTTAAATAAATAAAAAAATCCGTTAATTATTATTAACGGATTTTTGAATTTGAAATATAATGTGATTATTTCTTTTTGTTCTTTTGTTGTTGCTCTTGCATTTCTTGAGCTTGTTTCATCATTTCTTGCATTTTCGAAGCAAACTTACCTGTTTTTTTAGGTTTCGTTTTATTTGTTTCGATGATTTGATGAATCTTCGCTTCGTGAATCATATATTTCTTAATATATAACACGATGAAAATATTAATCGCATTGGATACTAAATAATACCAAGATAAACCTGAAGCGTAATTGTTAAGGAATACAAAGAAGAAAACTGGCATTACATACATCATGTATTTCATGAATTGCATGTTTGGCATTCCTTCTTGTTGTGGCATTTGGAAGTTATCCATAGATCCAGAAACTTTAAAATAAATCATCATTGCAACAATGTATAATAAAGCGAATACACTTAAGTGACCATTAAGGAATGGAACCCATTCTGGTAATTTGATTAAATCATCGAATGCTGTTAAATCATCTACGAACCAGAAAGGAACACCTCTCAAGTCGATTAAGTTCGGGAAGAAACGGAATAACGCATAGAAAATAGGAATTTGTAATAATGCTGGTAAACATCCTGCTAATGGATTGATTCCTGCATTACGATAAATTGCCATTGTTTCTTGTTGCTTCTTCATCGCATCTTTTGGATCCTTGTATTTTTCGTTGATTTCATTCAACTCTGGACGAACAACTTTCATCAATGCAGATTGACGGTATTGTTTGTACATAATTGGAGATAAAATCAATTTTACAACGATTGTCATCAAAAAGATTACCCATCCGTAAGTGATTCCTACTGAAGCTAACCATTTGAAAACATTCAAGAAGAAATATTTATTCAACCAACCAAATAATCCCCAACCAAAGTCAATTAAGTTTTGGAATCCTTTGTCGTTGTAATCTTTCAACATTTTATAATCCAATGGAATAAAATCCCATGTGAATTTAGAATTGATTTCACTATTTTTCAACTCTAATTTAGAGTTTAAGTGATAGTGTTTACTATAAGTTAAATCCTCTTTATCAGAGTTTTTAGAACCACCTTTTGTTGTTTTAAACCCTTCATCATTTGATAAAACTGTTGCGAAGAATTGTTGTTTGTTGGCTACCCAAGAAATAGCTTCCTCTTCTTCCCATTCGTCAGAACCAAATAATTCGTATTCGATGTCTTTGTTTCCTTTGAACTGAAAATAAGTATGCGACCAATATTTTTCTTGATCTTTCCCTTTCTCAGTACTGAAACCGTCCATTGTCCACGCTAAATCTACATTTTTCTCAGAAGTGATGTTAGATAAACCTTGCGTTTTAATTTCGAAATCGATACCATAAGAATCTCCTAATGTATAGATGTATTGAATTTGACTATTTTGAGCATTCGCTGTAAACGTAACAATTGTATTGTTCGCATTTTTCTGTACTTGAGGCACAAAAACTAAATCCGAAACATTAAGAACAGCTCCTTGTTTTGTTTTGAATGATAAGTTGAACTTACTTGATCCATCTTTTATCAAATGTAAAAGATCTTTGTGTCCATCTTTTTTGTCATTGTAAGCTGTATATCCAACGATTTGTACGTCAGAAATTTGAGCTCCTTTTGGCGAAAAAGTAACTTTTAATTTATCATTACTAACTTCAATATCTTTTGCTAATGTAGGATCTACAGTTTGAAAAGCTTGTGTTGTAGCTGTTTTATTTAATTGTTCCTGTTTTTTTGCTTGCTCTTGCTTTTGAACTAATTCTTTTTTCTGAGCTTCGACCTCCGCTTCCGAAGGTTTGTTTAGAAAATAGAATACGCCAAAAAGAATTGCAATTAAAATAAAACCAATCGTTTGGTTAAAATCAAATTTTTTCTCTTGTTGCATTTAATAAATCATTTTGTTTATTCAATAAAGAAGCTTCGATAAAACTTATAAATAAAGGATGTGGCGAAGCAACTGTACTTTTATATTCCGGATGGAATTGTACACCTATATAATATGGGTGTTGATTATGTTCTAAAATTTCTACTAATTCTGTTTCAGGGTTTTTACCAACTGGAATAAAATTGTTTTCAATAAATTCATCGTAAAAATCATTGTTGAATTCATATCTATGACGATGACGTTCTAAGATTTCGGTTGTGTTGTAAATTTTCTCAATTTTTGAATTAGGAGTTAATTCACATTTCCAATTTCCTAAACGCATTGTTCCTCCTTTGTCCGAAACATCTTTTTGATCTTCCATCAAACTGATAACAGGATAAGGCGTTGTTAAATCCATTTCTGCTGAATCTGCTTTTTCGTAACCTAAAACATTACGCGCAAATTCGATTGCCATAATTTGCATTCCCAAACAAATTCCTAATGTTGGAATATTATTTCTTCGTGCATAATTTGCAGCAATTATTTTACCTAAAATACCACGATCTCCAAAACCTGGTGCAATCAAAATTCCCGAAACGCCTTTCAACTGCTCTCCAACATTGTCTTCTGTAATATCACCAGAATATACCCAACGAACTTTTACATTCGTTTCGCAAGTTGCAGCAGCATGTGTAAATGCCTCTGTAATTGATTTATAAGAATCGTGTAACGAAACGTATTTACCAACTAAAGCAATTTCGATTTCGTTTTTAGGATTTTTATGATTTGATAAGAATTTGTTCCAAACTGTAAAATCTGGTTCTTGATCAGTTGGCAAATCTAAGCCTTTTAAAACAACTTCGTCAAAATTTTGTTCATGTAATAAGAATGGAACCTCATAAATTGTGTCTGCATCCATACTTTCGATTACATTTTCTTTGCGAACATTACAGAATAAAGCCAATTTAGCTTTTACATCTTTTGGTAAATGACGCTCTGTACGTGTAACTAAAACATTGGCATGAATACCATTTTCCATTAATGTACGAACAGAATGTTGAGTAGGTTTTGTTTTTAATTCACCCGCAGCAGCTAAATAAGGGACTAATGTTAAGTGAATAACAGAAGAATTATGTTCTCCTAATTCCCAAGTTAACTGACGGATAGATTCGATATAAGGTAAAGACTCAATATCTCCAACCGTACCTCCAATTTCAGTAATGATGATATCATAATCACCTGTATTACCTAATAATTTGATACGACGTTTGATTTCGTTTGTGATATGAGGAACAACCTGAACTGTTTTTCCTAAATAATCTCCACGACGTTCTTTTTCTATAACTGTTTGATAAATACGACCTGTAGTAACTGAGTTAGCACGAGATGTTGCGCGGTTCAAGAAACGCTCATAATGTCCTAAATCTAAATCGGTCTCTGCACCGTCTTCCGTAACGTAACATTCTCCATGTTCGTAAGGATTAAGTGTTCCTGGGTCTACATTTATATAGGGATCCAATTTCTGAATTGTTACTCTATATCCTCTTGCTTCTAGTAGCATTCCTAATGATGATGCTACGATTCCTTTTCCTAACGACGATGTTACTCCTCCGGTAACGAAAATGTACTTTGGTGCTTTGTTTGTTTCCATTGAATCTTTAAATCAATGGTTGCAAATTTACGAATAAATAATGGGGTAAAAAAAAGTGGGAGTGAAATTTAGAGAAATAAAAATAGGCAAGCGATCTACATCACACCGCTACGACCGTATACCTTTGCTACGTTCCCGTCCTGGAGGATTCAACAGGAGCTGGTTGTGTAGGACTTGCCTGATGCAAAGGTAAGAAAGTTTTGTAAAAATAAAAGTGTTTATTGAAAAAACTTTCTTGTTGCTTAGGTCTGATTGAATTAATAGATTGATTTACAAATAAAAATTAGAACTAAAAAAGTAATTGATATTGTAAAAAATAATTGAAGAAAAGAATTTATGAAGATAAATTCCTTTTTAAATCATACAATTTAATAGAGAAAGAATTACGAGATATAATTATCTTTGCAGAATGATTAGTTTTAATAAAATTTTCAAAAACTCTTTGGTGCTTACGGCAATTACATTAGCATTGTTTTTCGCACTTTACTTTTATTTTTCGTTAAACGGAAC
The DNA here is from genome assembly GCF_002426075.1 of Empedobacter sp. UBA5528. NCBI lineage: Bacteria > Pseudomonadati > Bacteroidota > Flavobacteriia > Flavobacteriales > Weeksellaceae > Empedobacter > Empedobacter sp. UBA5528. Next base: position 198,389 of record NZ_DINY01000005.1, read on the forward strand.
AGTTTCTGTAAAAGATTATTACACTTACAGCTTTATGATTTGCTGTTTTATTGTATTACCTTTATATGCATTATATTGTTTCTTAACAATTTTCAATTTATCGAAAAATAAAGCAAAAAATCATCAAACTTCAGAAGAATTAATGACTTTCAAAGAAGGTTTCAAAGTTGGTTTCTACACGATTTTCTTTGCAGGAATCATGAGTTTGATTGTTATTTTTGTATTCTTCAATACTTATGGAGAATGGGCACAAGATAGTTTGAAACAAGGGTTATTAGATACTTTCACGTCTAATATGTCTGATCCAAAAGTCGCAAAAGATATCGAAACATTTAGAAATTCGGATGATTATAAAACACTTAATTTATTTACTGTGAAAAACTTCTTCGGATTATCCTCAATTTTCTTATCTTTCTACATCGCAATTGCAGCGATGTTTTCACAATTCTTAAAAAAACGTGTTTTTTAACATATGGATATTTCAGTTGTTGTTCCTTTACTGAACGAACAAGATTCCTTAGAGGAATTATTCTACAGAATCAAAAAAGTCTGTGAACAGAATGATTTTACATTCGAAGTTATTTTCGTTGATGACGGGAGTACAGATGATTCGTGGCAAATTATAGAGTATATTGCCAACTTCAATACAGAAGTGAAAGGAATTAAATTCCGTAAAAATTATGGTAAGTCTCCAGCACTTAGCGCGGCTTTTAAAGAAGTGAAAGGAGATGTTGTGATTACTATGGATGCAGATTTACAAGATTTTCCTGAGGAAATACCGTCGTTATACAAAATGCTGAAAAACCAAAAAGCAGATATTGTTTCGGGTTGGAAAGAAAATCGTCAAGATAATAAATTGACAAAAAATCTTCCTTCGAAATTATTCAATGGTGTAGCACGTAAAACCTCTGGTGTAAAATTGCACGATTTTAACTGTGGTTTGAAAGCTTATCGTTGGGAAGTAACGCAAAATATCGAATTGTATGGTGATATGCACCGTTATATTCCTGTTTTAGCGAAAAATGCGGGATATTCGAAAATTATTGAGAAAAAAGTAAAACATCAAGCGCGTAAATATGGTGTTTCAAAATTTGGAGCAAATCGTTTTGTAAATGGTTTCTTGGATTTGATTACACTTTTCTTTGCGTCAAGGTTTGGGAATAAACCAATGCATATTTTCGGTTTATTGGGTACATTGATGTTTATTTTAGGGTTTTTCGCTTCATTTTATTTAGGAATCGAGAAATTATATAAAGTTTATATTTCCCATACACCAGCCAGATTAATCACAGATAGTCCTTATTTTTATATTTCGTTAGTTTTTATGATTTTAGGAACGCAATTATTTTTGGCGGGATTTTTGGGCGAGTTAATTGTTCGCAATAATCGCGAAAAACAATTGTATTTAGTTCAAAAAGAATTGAATTTAAACTAATTAAATAACCAACTACTATGAAGAAAATATTTTTATTAGGATTTTTAGGTTTAGTTGCAACTTCGTGTTCATCATCAATTGATGGAGAAGGTGCTGCAACGGCTCAAAAAGAATATACAGCTGATAATATCAAAGATTTGAGCGTTTCGTGTAATTGTAATGTTATTTTAGTTCCAGGAAATAAATCTGGAGTTAAAGTAGAATCGCATCAAAATATTATTGATAATTTAGAAGTTGAAGCAAAAAATAATGCGGTTACAATCAAAGAAAAATCAAATGTAGACCATTATAGTGCCTATGATTTGTACGTTTATGTGACACGAGATTTAGAAAAGATTGATGCAAATAAACAAACTTCTTTGACTACTTCTGGAACATTGAATGTTGATGAATTGACTATCTCTGCGAAAGATCAAGCGAGAATTAATCAAACTTTTTTGATTACAAACAACTTTGATTTGAAAGCAGATGATCAATCTAATATTATGTTAGAAGGAACTGCTGGAACTATGAAAGTGAAAGCTTATGGCGAAGCACAATTGAATTTATTCAAATACGAGGTCAATGAAGCTAATTTCACAACAGATGATAACGCTTTATTAGACATCAATGCACGCCAAACCTTATATGGTTCTGCAAAAGGAAACTCAATTGTAAATTTTATGGGCGATCCTAATAAGGATACAAAAATTGCCGACCGCGCCCAAGTATTAAAAAAATAAAAGATAAGAATGACTTCAAGTTTAGATAATGCTAAATTATGGCTTTCTGACGCTTATGATGCGGAAACAAGAAAAGCTGTTCAAGATTTAATTGATAATAATCCAACCGAATTAGACGATTCTTTTTATAAAAACCTTGAGTTTGGAACAGGAGGAATGCGTGGTATAATGGGTGTTGGAACAAATCGTTTAAACAAATATACACTTGGTGCAGCAACGCAAGGTTTAGCAAATTATATTAATCAACAATTTCCGAATAAAGAGAAAAAAGTTGCGATTGCATACGATGTTCGTCACAATTCGGATACGTTTGCAAAAATGGTTGCCGATGTTTTGACTGCGAATGGAATCAACGTTTATTTGTTTGAATCTTTTCGCCCAACGCCAGAATTGTCTTTTACAGTTCGTCATTTAGGTTGTGATGCTGGAATTGTGTTGACAGCTTCCCACAATCCTCCGATTTACAATGGTTACAAAGTTTATTGGAATGATGGAGCGCAAATTGTTCCGCCACAAGATGGAGAAATTATTAATGAAGTAAATAATGTAAAAGTAGAAGAAATCAAATTTCAAGGTAACGATGCATTGTTAACGTATATAGGTAAAGAAATTGATGAAGCTTTTATTGATGCATGTGTAGCGAACGGAAGTTTTACACAAGATGGTAAGGAAGATATAAAAATTGTTTTTACTTCTATTCACGGAACTGCCGTTGCAATTACGCCAAAAGCTTTTGATAAAGCTGGTTTTACTCAAGTTCATCAAGTTGCTGAACAAGCAATTCCAAGTGGAGATTTCCCAACAGTAAAATCGCCAAATCCAGAAGAACCAGAGGCTTTGACTATGGCAGTTACTTTAGCGAATGAAATTGGTGCTGATGTTGTGATTGGAACAGATCCTGATGCGGATCGTGTAGGTGTTGCAACGCGTAACAATGAAGGTGAAATTGTTTTATTAAATGGTAACCAAATGAATACTGTTTTGGCTTATTATTTATTAGAAAAATGGCAAAAATCGGGGAAATTAGTTGGAAATGAATTTATCGGATCGACAATCGTAACGTCTGATATTTTCTATGATATTGCTGCGAAATTCAATGTTGATTGTAAAGTAGGATTAACAGGTTTCAAATGGATTGCTGATATGATTCGCAAATTCGAAGGCAAAGAAAGTTTTGTTGGAGGAGGAGAAGAATCATTCGGATTTATGGTTGGAGACTTTATCCGTGATAAAGATTCTGTGACTACGGCTTTATTGGTTTCTGAAATTGCTGCTGTACAAAAAGCAAAAGGAAGTTCTCTGTACAATAAATTAATGGAAATCTATCTTGAAATCGGAAAAGCATATCAAGAAGATTTAATTAGTATTGTAAAACCAGGAAAAGAAGGTGCAGAATTAATCGCTCAAATGATGGTTGATTTTAGAACGAATGCTCCAAAAGAGTTGGCAGGTTCTAAAGTTATTCGTGTAAAAGATTTTCAATCTTCAATTGATAAAGATTTAGTAACTGGAGAAGAAATAACGATTGATGTTCCAAAATCAAATGTGTTAATTTTCTATACTGAAGATGGAAGTAAGGTTGCTTGTCGTCCTTCTGGAACAGAACCTAAAATTAAATACTATTTCTCAGTAAATGCTCCAATTCAAAATGTAGGAGAATATAAAGAAATTCAAAAACAGTTATTAGATAAAGTTGATCAACTTAAAAACGATTTTAGTTAATAATTTATATTATATCATACAAAAAAAGACCTCTATTTAGAGGTCTTTTTTTTGTATGATATATTTGCTTCTTTAGTTGAAAAATAAATTAAAAAAGTAATAAAATCCAGTAGCAATTAAAGCTGAAACAGGAATAGTTAAGATCCAAGCCCAAAGTAAACTGATTGTAACTCCCCAACGAACGGCAGAAATACGTTTTACCATTCCAACACCAATAATAGAACCTGTAATAACGTGTGTAGTAGAAACAGGCATTTTAATGTGTTCTGTAAAAAATAAAGTTATTGCTGAAGCAGTTTGAGCTGTGAAACCTTCGATAGGTGTAATTTTAGTAATTTTATTACCCATTGTTTTTAAGATTTTCATTCCTCCTCCTAATGTACCAATTGCAATAGCAGAAAAACACATGATAGGAACCCAATCGTGAATATCAGTACTACTTGTTGTGATGAACCAATGCTTCCAATTGAAAACATCATTCAAAATCCAATCATTCATATCCGTATTAACAATTGCAGTTTGATTAGCAAGTAAAGCAAACGTGATCACTCCCATTACTTTTTGAGAATCATTCAAACCATGACCAATACTCAACATCGCAGAAGAAACTAATTGCAATTTCTTGAACCAAGCATCTGCTTTATGTGGTTTTGCATTTCGACAAAGATTCAGCGTGATGATGTAAATAACATTACCAGCGACTAAACCAATAATTGGTGCAACCAAAATAAAAGCGATAATCGTTAAGATAATCGTACTGTTAATAGCAGAAAAATCATAACCTGTTGCAGCTAATGCACCTCCAGCTAAACCACCAATCAAGGTGTGAGATGAAGAGGAAGGGATTCCTAATTTCCAAGTTAAAATATTCCAAGTGATTGCTGCAGAAAGCGCCGCCATAACAACGATAGATGGATTGGATCCAAATGCGACGACAACATCTTCTTTAATAATTTTTGCGATTGTGTCTGCAACTCCAAATTCTCCAATGATAAATTTGGCAATGAAGAAAGCAACAAAATTGAAGAATGCAGCCCATATAACGGCTTGAATAGGAGTTAAAACCTTTGTAGTAACAACCGTTGCAATAGAGTTTGCGGCATCGTGAAAACCATTTAAGAAATCAAATAAAATGGCTAAGCCGATAATGATAAATAATACAGTTAATTGCATGGCGCAAATTTAAAACTTTATTAAACTTATCATTTATCAATTTCGAAAATTATTTCAAAAATAAAAAAGGAGCTTAATTTAAGCTCCTTTAGAAATGATATTTTAAATAAATAACGTTACAACATAATAGATTAATGCAGCTAATAATGCTGAGACAGGAATAGTAAGTATCCACGCCCAAAGTAAACTAATTGTTACTCCCCAACGAACTGCAGAAACACGTTTCGTTAAACCTACACCAATAATAGAACCAGTAATTGTATGTGTTGTAGAAACTGGAATCCCGAAATGTTCAGAAATATAAAGCGTCATTGCTCCAGATGTTTCAGCAACTACACCTTCTAATGGCGTTACTTTTGTGATTTTAGAACCCATTGTTTTGATGATTTTCCATCCACCACCCATTGTACCTAATGCGATAACGATGAAAGATGTAATGGGAACCCATCCCCAATGTTCTACAAAATATTGAAATTTATCTTCAGCTTTTAAATATTCAGGATCAAAATCTACATTCATATGGTAAAAAATAACCGCAGCACCAATAATTCCCATTACTTTTTGCGCATCATTCATACCGTGTCCTAAAGAGAAAAGAGCAGAAGAAACTAATTGCAATTTCTTGAACCACCATTCTGCTTTTGCAGGTTTGGCTCTTTTGCAAATGTGAAGCGTGATTATGGTTAATATCGAGGCGATAATCATACCAATTAATGGTGCTAATACGATAAAGCAAATAATTGGAATTACTTTTTTGTAAACAATTACATCTTCTCCACCAGCAGAAAAACCACCGGCGTGAGCTAATGCAGCTCCAATGAAACCACCAATTAATGTATGAGAAGAAGAAGAAGGAATACCAAACTTCCATGTTAATAAGTTCCAAGAAATTGCAGCGATAATTCCAGCTAAAATAACTTCTAGTGTAATAAAATGCTCGTTAACCGACTTTGCAATAGTGTTACCAATCTTAAATTCTCCAATCCAATAAACTGAAATAAAGTAAGCAGCAAAGTTGAATGCGGCAGCCCAAAGTACAGCTTGAAAAGGCGTTAAAACCTTAGTTGCAACAATTGTAGCAATTGAGTTTGCGGCGTCGTGAAAACCATTAATATAATCAAAAACAAAAGCTAAGACGATAATAGTAATCAATAACATTCCTGGCGTAGACGATAACATGCTCGAAAACGCTGAAAAAAAATCTGTCATAATCTTTTAGATTAAGTTTTGGTTATGAATGTTTTACCGCTACAGCTTCCAATACGTTAGCAACACTTTTACACTTGTCTGTTGCAGATTCTAATGAAGATAAAACCTCCTTATACTTGATGATATTTTTAACATCAGTTTCGTTTTCGAAAATTTCCTGAACTGCTTTATCAAAAATACGATCCGATTTATTTTCTAATTTATTGATTCGTTCACATATTTCGTAAATACGATTTACGTTTCTCAAATCTTTCAATTGCTCAATTCCCTCTCCGATTAATTGACAAGCCTCTAAGTTAACAGCTGTAATTTTGCGGATAGATTTTGTAATTTTATCTACTTGATAAATATTGATACGATTCGCTGCTCCATTTAAATTATCTGCAACATAATCGATAGATTTTACTAATTGATAAATATCTTCTCTGTCAAAAGGTGTGATAAAGTTTTTGCTTAACTCTAAATTTGTTTTTTGAGTAAGATATTCAATTTTGCTTTCTATCTTAGAAATTTGCGCGATGTAATCTTCGCGTTCTTCAACTGGAGCGTTTACACATTCATGTAACAATTCAGCTAATTTGATTAAACTTTTTGAAGCTTCCTCGAACAAAGGATAGAATACTTTATCCTTCGGAGTAAATAATTTAAAAAATGAGTTTACCGACATTCAATAATGTTTTGAAGTGCAAAATTAATTTTTCTAATGTAAAATTAACATTAAATAAATATTATACGAACGTTTTTATTAAAATATATTGATAATTATATGATATTCAGATTAATTAAAAATACGAAAAGTTATTAGCTTAGAGAAAAATAATATAGGATAAAGTTTTAATAAATTTTGTTGTCAATAGATGTAGATAAGATACTATCACTTATCAAAAATTAGGTTTATTGATAATTTACTTGTTTTGTTATTCTTGAATTAAAATTCTGTAAAATATAGTTTATAATTCTTTAAAAAATTATAAATCAATGTAAAATAAATCCATTATTATTTGTTTTTGTATAAATTATTTGTAGTTTTGCATGCCCAAAAAATGGGTTTAATCCAAATTTAAAAGGAAATTTAATTAGTATGCCAACAATTCAACAATTAGTTAGAAAAGGTAGAAAAAAACTAACCAAGAAGAGTAAATCGGCTGCATTGGAATCATGTCCACAACGCCGCGGTGTTTGTACACGTGTTTACACTACAACTCCTAAGAAACCTAACTCAGCAATGCGTAAAGTTGCACGTGTTAGATTAACAAACGGGAAAGAAGTTAACGCGTACATCGGTGGTGAAGGTCATAATCTTCAAGAGCACTCGATAGTATTGGTTAGAGGAGGTAGAGTTAAAGATTTACCAGGTGTGCGTTACCACATTGTACGTGGAGCGTTAGATACTGCGGGAGTAAACGGACGTACTCAACGTAGAAGTAAGTATGGAGCGAAACGTCCTAAAGATGCTAAAAAATAAATTTAAGGTAAGATGAGAAAGACAAGAGCTAAAAAAAGACCTTTACTTCCAGATCCTAAATTTAATGATCAGTTAGTAACTCGTTTCGTAAACAACTTAATGTACGACGGAAAAAAATCTGTAGCATTCAAAATTTTCTATGATGCGTTAGAAATCGTAGATTCTCGTAAAGAAGATGCAGAAAAAACTTCATTAGACATTTGGAAAGAAGCATTATCTAATGTAATGCCTCACGTAGAAGTGCGCTCTCGCCGTGTTGGTGGAGCTACATTCCAAATTCCAATGGAAATTCGTCCAGATCGTAAAATTTCAACAGCAATGAAATGGTTAATCAAATATTCTCGTAATAGAAACGAGAAATCGATGGCTCAAAAATTAGCTGGAGAAATTATTGCAGCTGCTAAAGAGGAAGGATCTGCCGTTAAAAAACGTCAAGATACTCACAAAATGGCAGAAGCTAACAAAGCATTCTCTCACTTTAGATTCTAATACAAGATGGCAAGAGATTTAAAATACACAAGAAACATTGGTATTGCTGCTCACATCGATGCAGGAAAAACTACAACGACAGAGCGTATCTTATTCTATACAGGAAAGTCTCACAAAATTGGAGAAGTTCACGATGGTGCTTCTACAATGGACTGGATGGAGCAAGAGGCTGAACGTGGTATTACCATTACTTCTGCGGCTACAACTTGTACTTGGACTTTCCCAACAGAACAAGGTAAGCCATTAGCAGATGCAAAAGGATACCACTTCAATATTATTGATACTCCTGGTCACGTTGACTTTACTGTAGAGGTAAACCGTTCATTACGTGTATTAGATGGATTAGTATTCTTATTTTCAGCAGTTGATGGTGTTGAGCCTCAATCAGAAACTAACTGGCGTTTAGCTGACAACTACAAAGTTCCACGTATGGGATTTGTTAACAAAATGGACCGTCAAGGATCTAATTTCTTAAATGTATGTCGTCAGGTAAGAGAGATGTTAGGATCTAATGCTGTTCCTATTGTATTACCTATCGGTGAAGAAGCTGATTTCAAAGGTATCGTTGATTTAATCAAAAACCGTGCGATTGTATGGCATGATGAAAACAATGGTTCTACTTTTGATGTTGTAGAAATTCCTGCAGATTTAGTTGACGAAGTTAAACAATACAGAGCTCAATTAATCGAGGAAATCGCTGCTTATGACGAAAACTTATTAGAGAAATTCATGGAAGATGAAAACTCTATTACAGAAGACGAAATTCATGCAGCTTTACGTGCAGCAACATTAGACATGTCTATTATCCCAATGACTTGTGGATCTTCTTTCAAAAATAAAGGAGTTCAGTTCATGCTAGATGCTGTTTGTCGTTATTTACCTGCTCCAACAGATAAAGATGCTATTCACGGTACAGATCCAAAAACAGAAGAGCCTATAACAAGAAAACCTTCTGCAGATGAGCCATTTTCTGCATTAGCGTTTAAAATTGCTACTGATCCTTATGTGGGTCGTTTAGCATTCTTCCGTGCTTATTCTGGTCATTTAGATGCTGGATCTTACGTATTAAATACTCGTTCTGGTAATAAAGAACGTATCTCTCGTATCTTCCAAATGCATGCTGCAAAACAAGAGCCAATCGAATTTATCGAAGCTGGAGATATTGGAGCTGCTGTAGGTTTCAAAGATATCAAAACAGGAGATACTTTATGTGATGAAAAAGCACCTATCGTTTTAGAATCTATGGATTTCCCAGATCCAGTAATTGGTATCGCGGTTGAGCCTAAAACTAAAGCTGATGTTGATAAAATGGGTATGGCTTTAGCTAAATTAGCTGAAGAAGATCCAACATTTACAGTTAGAACTGATGAAGCTTCAGGGCAAACAGTTATTTCTGGAATGGGTGAGTTACACTTAGATATCATTGTTGATCGTTTAAAGCGTGAATTCAAAGTAGAAGTTAACCAAGGAGAGCCTCAAGTAGAGTACAAAGAGTCATTCTCAAGACCAGCTGAACACCGTGAAGTTTACAAAAAACAATCTGGTGGACGTGGTAAATTTGCTGATATCGTTTTCGAAATGGGACCAGCAGATGAAGGAAAAGTAGGTTTAGAATTCGTTTCAGAAATTAAAGGTGGAAACGTTCCTAAAGAATTTATCCCTTCTATTGAGAAAGGTTTCAAAGCTGCAATGAAGAATGGACCTTTAGCAGGATTCGAAATGGATTCGTTAAAAGTTACTTTAAAAGATGGATCTTTCCACCCTGTGGATTCTGACCAATTATCTTTCGAGTTAGCTGCTCAAATGGGTTACAAAGCTGCTGCAAAAGCTGCTGGTGCTCAAATCTTAGAGCCTATCATGAAGTTAGAGGTTTTAACTCCAGAAGAAAACATGGGTGATATTGTAGGTGACTTAAACCGTCGTCGTGGTCAAGTATCAGGAATGGATGATAGAAATAACGCTAAAGTTATTAAAGCTATGGTTCCATTAGCAGAAATGTTCGGATATGTAACTTCATTACGTACATTATCTTCTGGTCGTGCTACATCTACAATGGAATTCGATCACTACGCTCCAGCACCAACAAACGTGTCTGAAGCTGTAATCGCTAAAGCAAAAGGTAACGCTTAATTCAAGAAAAATGAGTCAAAAAATTAGAATAAAATTAAAATCTTACGATTATTCTTTAGTTGATAAATCAGCTGAAAAAATCGTAAAAACTGTAAAAGCTACAGGAGCTGTTGTTAATGGACCAATTCCATTACCAACTCACAAAAGAATCTTTACAGTTTTAAGATCTCCACACGTTAACAAAAAATCTCGCGAGCAATTTCAATTATCAGCTCACAAAAGATTATTAGACATTTATTCTTCTTCATCTAAAACAGTTGATGCTTTAATGAAGTTAGAATTACCTAGTGGTGTTGAAGTAGAAATTAAAGTATAGTTAGCTGTATTTTAAATAAATATAAACCCTGAGACGTGCACATCTCAGGGTTTTTTTATGAGTTGCTATTAAGAATGCTTTGATTGACATTTTTCGCTGTTTGTAAACTTTTGAAAAATAATCAATTGAAAGTTTGTTGTTTACAAATTAATTCATACATTTGCATGCTAATTTTAGAGAAGATCTCTAGTGGTCGAAAGTCCACATTCTCTGAAATATTAAACAAATTATTAACATATTTTAATCAAATGTCAGGTATCATTGGTAAAAAAATCGCGATGACTAGCTTATTTGATGAGAACGGGAAAAATATTCCTGTGACAATCGTAGAGGCTGGGCCATGTGTGGTTACTCAAGTCAGAACCGTAGAGAAAGATGGGTACGTTGCTGCTCAACTTGGTTTCGATGACGCAAAAGAAAAAAACACGACTAATGCTTTAAAAGGTCACTTTAAAAAAGCAGGAACTACTCCAAAGAGAAAGTTAGTTGAGTTTTACGGTGAAGAATTCGTGAACTCTTTAACTCTAGGAGGAGAAGTTAACGTTGAATTATTCAACGAAGGAGAATTTGTAAGTATTACAGGTACTTCAAAAGGAAAAGGTTTCCAAGGTGTTGTTAAACGTCATGGTTTCGGTGGGGTAGGTCAAGCTACACACGGTCAACATAACCGTTTAAGAGCTCCAGGTTCTATCGGTGCTGGTTCAGATCCATCTCGTGTATTCAAAGGAATGCGTATGGCTGGAAGAATGGGTGGTAAACAAGTTACTGTTCAGAACTTAAAAGTACTTAAAGTGGATACTGAGAAAAATCTTTTAATTGTTAAAGGTGCTATCCCAGGTCCTAAAAATTCATACGTAATCGTTAGAAGATGGAAGTAGTAGTATTAAACATCAAAGGTCAAGAAACTGGAAGAACAGTATCTTTAGACGAGGCAGTTTTCGGAATTGAGCCTTCTACACACACAGTGTACTTAGAAGTTAAACAATATTTAGCAGCTCAACGCCAAGGAACGCACAAAGCAAAAGAAAGAGCTGAGATTGCGGGATCAACTCGTAAAATCAAAAAGCAAAAAGGAACAGGTACAGCTCGTGCTGGTTCTATCAAATCTCCAGTGTTTAGAGGAGGAGGTAGAGTTTTCGGACCACGTCCAAGAAACTACTCTTTCAAATTAAACAAAGCACAAAAGAGATTAGCTAAAAAATCAGTTTTATCACAAAAGTTAGCTGAGAATGAAATCAAAGTTGTTGAAAACTTTTCTTTCGAAGCTCCAAGAACTAAAGAGTTCAAAACTGTTTTAACTGATTTAGGATTAGAGAACACAAAATCATTATTCGTATTAGGTGAATCTAATAGCAATGTATATTTATCTTCTCGTAACTTACAAAAAGTTAAAGTTGTTACAACTGAGGAATTAAATGTATTTGATTTAATCAATGCTTCTCAAATCGTATTTTTAGAAGGTTCTTTAGCAACAGTTCAAGAAAATTTAACAAAATAAGACGAAGAAAATGGGAATCATAATTAAACCAGTAATTTCAGAAAAAGCAACTAATAACAGTGAGTTGTTAGGGCAATATTCGTTTTATGTAGACACAAAAGCTAACAAAATTCAAATTAAAGAAGCTGTAGAAAAAACTTACGGTGTATCTGTAGTTTCTGTTAGTACTTTAGTATCTGCTCCAAAAGTAAAAACTCGTTACACAAAAACAGGTTTTCAAACTGGAAAAACAAATAAGTTGAAAAAAGCGATCGTTAGCTTAGCTGAAGGTCAAGAAATAGAGTTGTTCGGATAATTTAAGAATTAAAAAATGTCAGTAAGAAAATTAAAACCTATCACCCCGGGACAACGTTTTAGAGTGGTTAATGAATTTGCGGCAGTAGATAAAAATGCTAAGCCAGAAAAGACATTAGTTGAAGGAAAATCTAAATCGGGTGGACGTAACAACACTGGTAAAATGACAATGCGTTATATCGGTGGTGGACACAAACAAAAATATCGTATCATCGACTTCAAACGTGATAAAGAAGGTGCTGCAACTGTAGAATCTGTACAATACGATCCAAACAGAACTGCATTCATCGCTTTATTATCTTACGAAGATGGTGAAAAACGTTACATTATTGCTCAAAATGGTTTGAAAGCTGGACAAGTAATTGTTTCAGGTGAAAACGTAGAACCAGAAGTAGGTAATGCTATGAAGCTTAAAAATATGCCATTAGGTACAGTAATCTCTTGTATTGAATTACGTCCAGGGCAAGGAGCAGTTATGGCAAGAAGTGCAGGTACTTATGCTCAATTAGTTGCGCGTGATGGTAAATATGCTATCGTTAAGTTACCAAGTGGTGAATCAAGAATGATTTTAGTGGAGTGTAAAGCAACAGTAGGTGTTGTTTCTAACACAGACCATCAGTTAGAAGTTTCTGGTAAAGCTGGTCGTTCTAGATGGCAAGGTCGTCGTCCAAGAACTCGTCCAATGGTTATGAACCCTGTAGATCACCCAATGGGTGGTGGTGAAGGTCGTGCGACAGGAGGTATCCCTCGTTCTCGTAACGGTATTCCAGCGAAAGGTTACAAAACTCGTGACAAGAAGAAAGCGTCTAACAAATATATTGTTGAAAGAAGAAAAAAATAATTTATGGCACGTTCATTAAAAAAAGGACCATTCATCCACTATAAATTAGAAAAGAAAGTTCTTGCTAACGTAGAAAGCGGTAGCAAAAACGTGATCAAAACATGGTCAAGAGCATCAATGATTTCTCCTGATTTTGTTGGTCAAACAATCGCAGTACACAACGGAAAGCAATTTATTCCTGTTTATGTTACTGAGAATATGGTAGGTCATAAATTAGGTGAGTTCGCTCCTACACGTACTTTTAGAGGTCATGCCGGAGCTAAAAACAAAGGAAAAAAATAGTAAAGGGCCATGGGATCTAGAAAAAGATTAAGTAACGAAAGAATCAAAGAAGCTAACAAGCAGGTAGCTTTTGCGAAATTAAATAATGTTCCTACTTCTCCTCGTAAGATGAGATTAGTAGTAGATATTATCCGTGGAGTTGAAATTCAAAAAGCTTTAGGTATTTTAAAATATACTAAAAACCACGCTTCAATCCGTTTAGAGAAATTGTTATTAAGCGCTATCGCTAACTGGCAAATCAAAAATGAAGGAGCTGATGTTGAAGAAGCTGGATTATATGTTAAAGAAATCTCTGTTGATAGTGCACGTCAATTAAAAAGAATTCGTACTGCACCTCAAGGTAGAGCACATAGAATCAGAAAACGTTCAAACCATGTAACTTTGGTTTTAGGAACTAAAGAAGATAAACAAAAAGTACAAGATTAAGAATATGGGACAAAAAACTAATCCAATCGGAAATCGTTTAGGAATCATCAGAGGATGGGATTCTAACTGGTACGGTGGAAATGATTACGGTGATAAAATTGCAGAAGATGCAAAAATTCGTACTTATTTAAGAGCACGTTTGTCTAAAGCCGGAGTTTCTCGTATTTACATCGATCGTACTTTAAAATTAGTTACAGTAACTGTAACTACTGCTCGTCCAGGTATCATTATTGGTAAAGGTGGACAAGAAGTTGACAAATTAAAAGAAGAGTTAAAGAAAATCACTGGTAAAGAGGTTCAAATTAACATCTTCGAAATTAAGAGACCAGAATTAGATGCAATCTTAGTAGGGGATAGTATCGCTCGTCAAATTGAGAATCGTATTTCTTACCGTCGTGCTATTAAAATGGCAATTCAATCAGCAATGAGAATGAACGCAGAAGGAATCAAAGTTCAAATCTCTGGTCGTTTAAACGGTGCAGAGATGGCACGTTCTGAAACTTATAAAGATGGACGTATTCCTTTGTCTACATTCCGTGCAGACATTGATTACCACATTTCAGAAGCTCATACAACTTATGGTCGTTTAGGGATCAAAGTATGGATCATGAAAGGTGAGGTATATGGTAAGAGAGAATTATCTCCTTTAGTTGGATTACAGAAAAAACAAAAAAAATCTGACAACAACAGAAAGGGAGGTGAAAGATCTAATAATAGAAAGCGATAATTTAGTTTAACAACTAACATAAAGAATTAAGTAGATATGTTATCACCGAGAAGAGTAAAGTTTAGAAAAACCCAAAAAGGTAAGATGAAAGGTGTTTCTCACAGAGGAACTCAATTAGCTTACGGGACTTTCGGGATCAAATCTTTAGACGAAGCGTTTATTACAGCACGTCAAATCGAGGCAGCTCGTATTGCTGCAACTCGTTTCATGAAGAGAGAGGGTCAATTATGGATTAAAATATTTCCAGATAAACCAATTACTAAGAAACCAGCAGAGGTACGTATGGGTAAAGGTAAAGGTGCACCAGAATATTGGGTAGCTCCTGTACAACCAGGTCGTATCTTATTCGAAGTAGGAGGTGTGCCAGTAGAGGTTGCAACTGAAGCATTGCGTTTAGCAGCTCAGAAGTTACCTGTTAAGACTAAGTTTATCGTTGCACGTGATTTCCAAAATTAATAATTTCAAAAATTAAGAAAAAATGAAAGCAGCAGATATTAGAAATCTAAGTGTTGAGGAGTTACAAGCTAAAATAGCTGAAGAACAAGCGAACTACGATCAATTAAAATTGACAAACGCTGTTTCTCCTGTAGCAAATCCAATCGGTATTAGAGACTTACGCAGAACAATTGCTCGTTTGAATACCGTGTTAAACGAAAAAAAATCATAACAGTAATCTGTAACTGATGGAAAGAAAATTAAGAAAAGAAAGAGTAGGTTTAGTTACATCAAACAAAATGGAAAAAACCATTGTTGTAGCTGAAACTAAGAAGCAAAAGCACCCATTCTATGGGAAATTCGTTTTAAAAACGAAGAAATATACAGCGCACGACGAAAATAACGAGTGTAACGAAGGTGACACAGTGCGTATCATGGAGACTCGTCCTTTGTCTAAAAACAAAAGATGGAGATTAGTAGAAATCATTGAAAGAGCTAAATAAGATAAGTTATGTTACAACAAGAATCTAGATTAAAAGTTGCAGATAACACAGGAGCTCGTGAAGCATTAGTAATCCGCGTTTTAGGTGGTACTAAAAGAAGATACGCATCAGTAGGTGACAAAATCGTAGTTGCGATCAAAGAAGCTACACCTTCAGGAAACGTTAAAAAAGGTGCTGTATCAAAAGCTGTTGTAGTTAGAACTAAAAAAGAAGTTCGTAGAAAAGACGGTTCATATATCCGTTTCGACGATAATGCATGTGTATTATTGAACACTCAAGGAGAAATGCGTGGTACTCGTGTATTCGGTCCAGTTGCTCGTGAGTTACGTGATAAAGAATATATGAAAATTGTATCATTAGCCCCAGAGGTATTATAATAGAACAACATGGCAAAGTTAAAAATTAAAAAAGGAGACAAAGTAGTCGTATTATCAGGATCTAACAAAGGTCAAACTGGTACTGTGTTACGCGTATTCCCTGACAAAGCTAAAGCTATCGTTGAAGGGGTTAATATTGCAAAAAAACGTGTAAAGCCAAGCGCACAAAATCCACAAGGTGGAGTTGTTGAAAAAGAAGCTCAAATCTATTTATGTAAATTGGCTTTAGTAGATCCAGAAACTGGGAAAGCAACGAAAGTAGCGATCAAAGAAGAAGGAGGGAAAAAAGTAAGAATTGCTAAAAAATCAGGAAAAGCTATCTAAGATGAGTACAACAACATACACACCTCGTCCGCAGGTTAAATATAAAGAAGAGATTGTAGCTGCTCTTAAAGAAGAGTTCGGATACAAATCTATTATGCAAGTTCCTAAATTAGAGAAAATTGTTTTATCTCAAGGTTTAGGTGCTGCTACAGCTGACAAAAAAATCGTTGATTACGCTATCGAAGAGTTAGAATTAATCACTGGTCAAAAAGCAGTAGGAACAATTTCTAAGAAAGATGAAGCAGCTTTCAAATTACGTAAAGGAATGCCAATTGGGGCTAAAGTAACTTTACGTGGTGAGAAAATGTATGAATTCTTAGACCGTTTAGTATCTGCAGCTTTACCACGTGTACGTGATTTTAGCGGTATTTCTTCTACAGGTTTCGACGGTAGAGGTAACTATAACTTAGGTATCAAAGAACAAATTATCTTCCCAGAAATTAATATTGATAAAATCAAGAAAATTCAAGGTTTAGATATTACCTTTGTAACTTCAGCGAACACAGATAAAGAAGCTAAAGCTTTATTATCTAAATTCGGATTACCATTTACTAAAGAAAAATAAGAAGTCATGGCTAAAGAATCAATGAAAGCGCGTGAGCGCAAAAGAGAAGCATTAGTTGCTAAATATGCTGCGAAACGTCAAGCTTTATTAGAAGCTGGTGACTACGAAGCATTACAAAAATTACCTAAAAACGCTTCTCCTGTACGTTTACACAACCGTTGTAAATTAACAGGTCGTCCAAGAGGATACATGAGAACTTTCGGGATCTCTCGTGTAACTTTCCGCGAAATGGCGAACGAAGGGTTAATCCCAGGTGTTAAAAAAGCGTCTTGGTAATTTACCAATAGCTTTAGAAATATTAAATCCTTACTCTTTATTGAGTAAGGATTTTTTTGTTTTTGTAAGGTTTATATTTCTTTGATCAATTCCCTAAAATCAGCTATGTAATTTGGCTGAAGACAAAAATCTGAATTGTTGTAAATTTTATAATTTAAACCAGCATGTTTTGCTGAATTAATTCCGGTGAGTGAATCTTCGATAACTAAAACTTCTTCCTTTTGCTTTTCGGATAATGATAAAGCTTTTAAATAAGGTTCTGCATTTGGTTTGCCTTTTGAAACATCATCTGCTGAAACAGTGTGATCAAAATAGGAATGAAGTTTTAATTGTTGAAAAGCATACTTAATTTGTCTTCTAGAGGAATTGGAAACAAGAACAATTTGAATTTGATTGGCTTTTAAATGTTCCAACATCTCAGCAACGTGGTCATTTAATTGTACAAACTGATGAAAGTTTTCGACATAAAATTTTTCTGTCCAATCGATTATTTCCTCGTACAAATGATTTGTAAAGCGTTGCTGATTTTCTAACATCAATTGGATTGCTTCATTTGTTGTGAAATTCATTCCGTCATTTTCTACCAGACATATCGTATCCAACTGATATATTTTAACGACTTCATCAAACATCAGCTCCCATAATTGTTGACTATTTACGATTACCCCATCAAAATCAAAAAAGATGGCATTTATTTTCTTTCCCATGTGATATTTTCATAAGATGCATTCCAAAACTGAAATTCTAATTCGCTTGCTTTGACAAAAGCTTCTAGCATTTGTTCTTTTATTTTTTCAGTTGCTCCTTCTGCAATCTTATCAACATAACTTTTCGCTTTTTTTACACCTTCACCAAATTCATCTCCACTATAGGTCTCAATCCATTTTTGATATGGATTATTTTCTTTTGTTTGATTTTTGATGATTTCATCACCAACTTCTTTATAAATCCAAAAGCAAGGCAAAACAGCAGCTAATGCAATTTCAATAGGTTCGAATGCAGCTGTACTTTTTAAGAAATGTGAATAATGGTGACAAACAGGTTGTGTTTCGATGATGATGTTTTGCGATAATCCAAAATCCTCAAAATAGGATTCGTGTAAAGCACGTTCAACAATTAATGCATTTTTTCCGAATTCGAAAAAGTCAATGGCTTGTTGATTGTCTTCAGATTTTGATCCAATGGCAGCTAATACTCGCCCAAAATGTTCCAAATATTTTGCATCTTGTAACATGTAAAACTGAAATTTCTCTATTGGTAATGACCCATTTTGCAATTCAATTATAAAAGGCATATTTAGAATATCATTGTAAATAGGCGCGATGGTTTCCCAAGCTTTAGTTGTGAATGTCATAGGTTTTTAATTTTTGTGGATTAAATAAATGATTAAGAGGTCCATTTCCTTTTCCAATTGTTAGGTCTTTACTTCCTAATATTGCTTGTTCAACATATTCTTGTGCTAGTTGTACACTTTGTGTGAGTGAAACCCCCAAAGCTAAATTACACGCAATTGCAGAAGATAGTGTGCAGCCTGAACCATGCGTATTTTTTGTCTCTATTTTTTGAGAGGTATAACTTTGTACAGGTTGTTCTTTTTGAAATAAATAACTGATAATTTTTTCTTGCTGAAGATGTCCGCCTTTTAATAAAAGATTCTGACAACCTAAATTTAAAATCGTTTCTCCATAAGAAAGCATCAATTCAGCAGAATCAATTTTATGATTTACCAAAATACTTGCTTCATCAAGATTTGGCGTGATAAGCGTGGCCAAAGGAAAAAGCTTTTCTATGCAAGCTTCAAGTGTTTCTTCTTTGATTAACCGATGTCCACTTGTCGCAACCATGACAGGGTCATAAACAATCGGTCTATTGTAATTTTTTAATTCCTCTGAAATGATATGAACCAATTCAACACTATGAACCATTCCAATTTTTATTGCATCAGGATAAATATCCTCTAATATGGATTGAATTTGTTCACGAATTGCTTGTGCAGGAATTTCGTAAATATTTTGTACGCCTTGTGTATTTTGAACAGGCAAGGCTGTCAATACATTTGTTGCATAACAGCCATGAGCGGAAATTGTTTTGGTATCAGCTTGTATGCCAGCGCCACCGCTTCCGTCAAATCCGGCAATTGTTAAGACACTATATGCTTTTTGGATGGTATTCATTTTCGTTAATAATTTGTTTTAAAATTTGGGCAGATTTTTTTGGATTTTTGCTTCCGCAAATTGCAGAAACAATTGCAACACTATCTGCACCGGCTTGTATGATTTTAGCAATATTACTTTCATTAATTCCGCCAATTGCAATCAATGGTTTTGATGTTTTAGTTTTCAAAAATTTTAATCCTTCAAAACCCCATTCAGTAATCGTATTGGTTTTTGTTGGAGTCGAAAATATTGGACTTACCCCTAAATGATGTACATATTTCATTTCATCATCATTCAACTGTTTGATAATTTCTAAAGACCAACCAATATTTTTTAGAGCTTGTGCATTTTTGTGAATTTCAGAAGGTAATATATCTGACTGCCCGACATGTATTCCCCAAGGGTTAACAGCGGTTGCGACTTCTAATGAATCGTTAATAATCAAAGGGATATTGTAGTGGTCCGTAATTTTTTTTAATATTGTAGCTTTTGAAATATACTCGCTGACAGTGCAATTTTTTTCCCGAAGCTGAATGATATCAACCCCACCTATAATTGCTTGCTCTGCAACATCTAACCAATGAAGATGCGTACAATCTTTTTCAGAAATAACTAAATACAAAGGATAAGGAAAAGTTGGATTAATCTTCATAAACTGAGATTTTCAAATTTGTTTGAATTTCTTCTGCAGATATATGGTATAACGTGTCATACAAATTCATTTGTAAGGTTCCTGGGCCATTACTTTTTTTCTGTGCCAATTCACCTGCTAAACTAAATATGGCCATGCCGCTAACCGTTTCGAGGAAAGGATTTTTATTAAGGCCAATAAAAGCACCGATGCTAGCTGTTGCTGAACAACCTAAACCAGTAACTTTAGTCATCAATTCATGACCATTTTTAATTTCAATTATCGGATTGTTGGATACAATAAAATCTGAAGCACCTGAAATGCAAACAACAGATCCAATTTTCTGGTTTAAATTGTGTGCTGCTTTTATCGCTTGATTACTTTGATGTGTACTGTCGACTCCTTTTCCCTGAACAGCTTCGAAGGTATCTAAAGTTAAAATTTCTGAAGCATTTCCTCTTATGACAGTAGGATGATAGCGAAGCAGTTCTTTTATAAGTTCATTTCTGAAAGTTGAAATTCCAGCTCCAACAGGGTCTAATACCCAAGGTTTATTCAGTTGATCTGCTTTTTTTGCTGCAATTAGCATGCTTTCTGCCCAATAATCATCAAGAGTTCCGATATTGATGACTAATGCATTTGAGATTTTGACGATATTTTCCACTTCTTTGTGTGCATGTATCATAACAGGCGATGCTCCAATTGCCAAAAGAGCATTTGCAGTATTGTTCATCACCACAAAATTGGTGATGTTGTGAACAAGCGGATTTTTTGTCCGGACAGCATGTAAATTTTGAATAATTAGATTTTCCATTAATTGATAATTTTTTAGATGAAACAATTAATGGCTAAAGAGGATTTTCTTTGAAAATAAAGCGTTGCAAATATTAAATAATTGCATAGATATTGCTTTTCCCTACGTCGGTGTTAACCGTATCAGGTTCAAAGGGACTCTCTCAATTCTTTTCAGAATACCCCTAAAGCCAAATCAAATTTATATAAATTGTTTTGACTTTCAGCTATTTTTTAAGAATAAAAATAGAAGATTACATCAAGAATTAATTGTTGAGATCGATTAAAATGATAAATAAATATAAAGATTGAGTTTCATGTTTTATCTTAATCCCTAGTTATAAAACGATTAAAAATAAATTATTTAGATTAATAGTTTGTAATTAAAAAATATGCAATATATTTGCAACCCAAATGCATAGTGCATTTTGGTCAAAGTTTAATTTTAAAAGTAGGGCCTCGCGCTCTATACTATAGAATTATTTTATGTATACAGATCCAATTTCAGATTTTCTAACTCGCGTTAGAAATGCAATGATGGCGGGACACAAAGTTGTTGAAATCCCAGCATCAAAAATTAAAAAAGAGATCACTAAGATCTTATTTGAACAAGGTTACATCTTAAACTACAAATTCGAAGGACAAGATCAACCTCAAGGAACAATCAAAATCGCTTTAAAGTACGACAAAGTTACTAAAGAGCCAGCTATCCGTAAAATCAAAAGAGCTTCAACTCCAGGTTTACGTCAATACGCAGGATCTAAAGAATTACCTCGTGTATTAAACGGTTTAGGTGTTGCTATCATCTCAACTTCTAAAGGTGTGATGACAGATAAACAAGCTCGTCAAGAGAATGTAGGTGGTGAAGTTTTATGTTTTGTTTATTAATCTTTTAAAAAATTAAGAAATTATGTCAAGAATAGGACACGCACATATCAACATCCCTGCTGCAGCAACTGTTGAATTTAAAGATAACGTAGTTACTGTAAAAGGTAACAACATTACAATGACAAGAGAGTTAAAAGAAGGATTTGATTTAAAAATCGAAGACGGAGTTTTAACTGTAGTTCGTCCAAACGATTCTAAAGATAACAAAGCTTTACATGGTTTATACCGTTCATTAATCAATAACATGATTACTGGTGTAACAGAAGGTTTCAAAAAACAATTAGAATTAGTTGGTGTTGGTTATAGAGCATCTAACAACGGACAAAAATTAGATTTGTCATTAGGTTTCTCTCACAATATCGTTATTGAATTACCTGTTGAAATTAAAGTTGAAACTTTAACAGAAAAAGGTAAAAACCCTATTATTACATTATCATCTCATGATAATCAATTATTAGGAATGATCGTAGCGAAAATTCGTTCTTACCGTAAGCCAGAGCCTTACAAAGGAAAAGGAATTAAATACGTAGGAGAAATTATTAGAAGAAAAGCAGGTAAATCTGCATAAAAATCATTGAAAAATGGCATTATCTAAAGTAGAAAAAAGACAAAAAATAAAAAGACGCGTGCGTCGAAATATTTTTGGAACAGAAACTAAACCTCGTTTATCAGTTTACCGTTCTAACAAAGAAATTTACGCTCAAATTATTGACGATAACAATGGAGTAACTTTAGCTTCTGCATCATCTCGTGAAAAAGGTGTTGCTGTAGAAGGTACAAAATCTGAAGTTTCTGCATCAGTTGGTAAAGCATTAGCTGCTAAAGCTGTTGCAAAAGGAATTGAAACTGTAGTTTTTGATCGTAACGGTTTCGTGTATCATGGTAGAATCAAAGCTTTAGCTGATGGAGCTAGAGAAGGTGGATTAAAATTCTAAAAAAGAGAAAGAAATTATGTTAGGATTTAAAAACGTAGAAAGAGTAAAACCAACAGGTTTAGATTTAAAAGATCGTTTAGTTGGAGTACAACGTGTTACTAAAGTAACAAAAGGAGGTAGAGCATTTGGTTTCTCTGCAATCGTAGTAGTAGGTGACGGAAACGGAGTAGTAGGTTACGGATTAGGGAAATCTAAAGATGTAGCTTCTGCAATCGCTAAAGCTATCGAAGACGCTAAGAAAAACTTAGTACGTATCCCATTATTTAACAACACAATTCCTCACGAACAAGAAGCTCGTTTCGGTGGTGCGCAAGTATTCATCCGTCCAGCATCTAAAGGTACAGGGGTAATTGCAGGTGGTACAGTACGTGCGGTATTAGAATCAGTTGGTGTACATGATGTATTATCAAAATCAAAAGGTTCTTCTAACCCTCATAACGCAGTAAAAGCTACATTCCGCGCTTTATTAAGCTTACGTTCTGTAGAGACTATTGCTCGTCAAAGAGGTATTTCTGTAACTAAAGTATTCAACGGTTAAAAAAAAGTAAAATGAGCAAAGTAAGAGTAAAACAAACACGTAGTGCAATCAACCGTGATAAATCTCAAAAAGCTACATTAGTTGCTTTAGGTTTAAAAAAGTTGAATCAAGTTGTTGAGCACGAATCAACTCCTCAAATTGAAGGAATGATCCGTAAAATCTCACACTTAGTAGTAGTAGAAAGAGCTTAATCGCTTTTAACCTTTTAAAAATTATTAAAAATGAATTTAAGTAATTTAAAACCAGCTGCTGGTTCAGTACAAAATAAATTCCGTAAAGGTAGAGGTGAAGGTAGTGGAAACGGTTTGACAGCAGGTCGTGGACACAAAGGTGCTAAATCTCGTTCTGGTTATTCAAGAAAAATCGGTTTCGAAGGTGGACAAATGCCTTTACAAAGACGTTTACCTAAATTTGGTTTCAAAAACATCAACAGAGTTGAGTACACAGGAATCAATTTAGATACAATTCAACAATTAGTTGATAACAACAAAATT
This sequence comes from Empedobacter sp. UBA5528, assembly GCF_002426075.1. Lineage (NCBI taxonomy): Bacteria > Pseudomonadati > Bacteroidota > Flavobacteriia > Flavobacteriales > Weeksellaceae > Empedobacter > Empedobacter sp. UBA5528. The sequence goes on from NZ_DINY01000005.1 coordinate 222,032, forward strand.
ACAGATACTTTAAATAAAGAAACATTAGTTCAGTTAGGATTAGCTCACAAAAATGACTTAGTGAAAATTTTAGGTCGCGGAGAGTTAAAAGCTGCTGTTAATGTAACTGCTGATAAATTCTCTCAATCAGCTCAAGAAGCTATTGTGAATGCAGGAGGTAAAGTAGAATTAGTTAACGCTTAAGAATATATTTTATAGATGAAAGGGTTTATACAGACCATAAAAAATATCTGGAGCATAAAAGAATTGAAGGATAAGTTACTTGTAACTATCCTTCTATTGTTGGTTTATAGATTCGGTTCTCATATTCCACTTCCAGGTGTCGATATTAACGAGGTTAATCGTTTTGTTGCAGACCAAGAAAATGCAAATTCAGGAATTTTAGGATTATTAAACTCTTTTACCGGAGGTTCTTTTAAGAGAGCTTCCGTATTTGCGTTAGGAATTATGCCTTATATCTCTGCTTCGATTGTTATACAATTGATGGGATTAGCAGTACCTTACATCCAAAAACTACAAAAAGAAGGAGAAAGCGGACGTAACAAAGTAAACCAAATTACGAGATGGTTAACAATCGGGATTTGTTTGGTGCAAGCACCAGCATACCTTACATTAGTAACTTCTCAAATTTTACCTTACGATCCAACTTCATCATATGCTATCTATGTAATTCCTCCAACCAACTTTTGGTTCTGGTTCCCTTCAACAATCATTTTGATTACAGGGACAATCTTTGCCATGTGGATGGGAGAAAAAATTACTGACAAAGGTATAGGTAACGGTATTTCAATCTTAATTATGGTTGGTATCCTAGCCGACTTACCAAAAGCAATATTTAATGCATTTGAAGTTGACCCTTCAAACGGTATTTTCTTCTTGATAGAAATGTTAGGGTTAATCCTAGTTATTGCAATGTGTATTATGATTGTTGCAGCGGTGCGTAAAGTACCAGTACAATATGTAAGAAGAGCGCAAACTTCAAGTAGTTCATATATGAGATCAGTTACAGACTCTGTACGTTCATATATTCCACTTAAAGTAAATGCAGCAGGTGTAATGCCTATTATCTTCGCACAAGCAATTATGTTTTTACCAGGAACATTGGCAAACTATTTCTTAGACGAAGGAAGTCCAGTAAAAGCATTCTTCGCGAAAATGGCAGATCCATTTACGTGGGAATACAATTTGATCTTCGGATTACTAATTATTATCTTCACATATTTCTATACTGCAATCACAATCCCAGTAAACCAAATGGCAGAAGATCTTAAACGTAACGGAGGAATCATCCCTGGAATCCGTCCTGGAAAAGAAACTGCAAATTTTTTAGACGAAATTTTATCAAAAATTACGTTACCTGGAGCAATTTTACTAACTTTGCTTGCTGTTTTGCCAGCGATTGTAAAATTATTAGGTGTAGAACAGAGCTTAGCAATGTTCTTTGGAGGTACATCAATGTTAATTATGGTGGGAGTTATCTTAGATACTGTACAACAAATTAATACATATTTATTAAATCACCGTTACGATGGTTTAATGTCTTCAGGTAGAACTTCAAGAGATATCTAATAAGATTTTATTAAAAAGATTTATGGCTAAACAAAAACATATTGAACAAGACGGTACGATTACAGAAGCATTATCAAATGCAATGTTCCGTGTCGAATTAGAAAATGGACATGTTGTAACATGTAACATATCTGGTAAAATGCGTATGCACTATATCAAATTATTACCAGGTGATAGAGTTAAAATAGAGATGTCTCCTTACGATTTAACGAAAGGTAGAATATCTTACAGATACTAAAAGAAATAATAACGACTGGTGGTAGAGTTAATGTAGATACGTTAACTCTATCGGATTATAAATAAATTTACAAAGATGAAAATTAGAGCATCCATTAAAAAGAGAAGTGCTGACTGTAAAATTGTGCGTCGTAAAGGACGTTTGTATGTGATCAACAAAAAGAATCCTAAGTTTAAACAAAGACAAGGTTAATTATTTAGAATTATGGCAAGAATTTCAGGTGTAGATTTACCTAAAAACAAAAGAGGGGTAATCGGACTTACATACATTTACGGGATCGGAAGAAGCAGTGCTTCTAAAATCTTATCTGAAAATAACATTTCAGAAGATACAAAAGTTAGCGAATGGACTGATGAAGAAATCAACGCAATCCGTGCATCGATCAATGAAACTTTCAAAGTAGAAGGTGAATTAAGATCAGAAATCCAATTAAACATCAAACGTTTAATGGATATCGGATGTCAAAGAGGTATTCGTCACAGATTAGGTTTACCATTACGTGGTCAAAGAACAAAAAATAACTCACGTACAAGAAAAGGTAAAAAGAAAACAGTTGCTAACAAGAAAAAAGCCACTAAATAATAAATAGGATCATGGCAAAAAATCAGAAAGTAGTAAAGAAAAGAAAAGTAGTTATTGAAGCTACTGGACAAGCTCATATTCAAGCATCGTTTAACAACGTTATCGTTACTTTAACAAACAAAAACGGTGAAGTTATCTCTTGGTCTTCAGCAGGTAAAATGGGATTCCGTGGATCTAAAAAGAACACTCCTTACGCTGCTCAAGTAGCTGCTCAAGATGCAACAACAGTTGCATACGAAGCAGGATTAAGAAGAGTAAAAGTATTCGTGAAAGGACCAGGTCAAGGTCGTGAATCTGCTATTAGAACAATTCATAACGGTGGTATCGAGGTTTCTGAAATCGTTGATGTTACTCCATTACCACACAATGGATGTCGTCCACCTAAAAAGAGAAGAGTATAATCATTTTTCTCAATTTAATTATTTAATATATTTAATAGTAACAAATCATGGCAAGATATACAGGACCAAAAACTAAAATTGCAAGAAAATTTGGACAACCAATTTTCGGTGACGATAAATCTTTTGAGAAAAAGAAATATCCTCCAGGGCAACACGGACCTAACAAAAGAAGAGCTAAAAAATCAGAATACGCTATTCAGTTAACTGAAAAACAAAAAGCAAAATATACTTACGGTATTTTAGAGCGTCAATTTGCTAACTTATACAAAAAAGCAAATGCTTCTAAAGGAATTACAGGTGAAGTATTATTACAATTATGTGAATCTCGTTTAGATAACGTAGTTTACCGTTTAGGTATCGCAAACTCACGTAGTGCTGCACGTCAATTAGTATCTCACAAACACGTAACTGTAAACGGAGAAATCGTGAACATCCCTTCTTACCAATTAAAAGCTGGTGATGTAATCGCTGTTAGAGAAAAATCTAAATCTTTAACTGCAATCACAAACTCTTTACACGCACGTAGCGAGTACGATTGGTTAATTTGGAACGACGAACAAAAATCAGGAACTTTCACAAAAGCTCCAGAAAGAGTTCAAATTCCAGAAGATATTAAAGAGCAATTAATCGTCGAGTTATATTCTAAATAAACCTTAAAATCAGACTAATAAAATGACTATTTTAAATTTCATCAAACCTGACAAAGTAATCTTAGTAGAGTCTGACTCTAAATTCGGACAATTCGAGTTCCGTCCATTAGAGCCAGGATACGGGATTACAGTTGGAAATGCTCTACGTAGAGTGTTACTTTCTTCATTAGAAGGATATGCGATCACTTCAATCAAAATTGAAGGAGTTGAGCACGAATTTTCAACTATTCCAGGAGTAGTGGAAGATGTTACAGAGATCATTTTAAATCTGAAAAAGGTTCGTTTTAAGAAACAAATTGATGAATCAGATGCTGAAACTGTAACTGCTACTATCTCAGGGCAAGATCAATTAACAGCAGGTGATTTAGGGAAATTTATTTCTGGATTCCAAGTTTTAAACCCTGAATTAGTTATCGCTAACTTAGACGCTAAAGTAAACGTAACAATTACATTTACAATCGAAAAAGGTAGAGGATACGTACCAGCTGATGAGAATAAAAAGGCTTCTGCGCCAATCGGTACTATAGCAATTGACTCAATTTACACTCCAATTAAGAATGTAAAATACGCAATTGAAAACTATCGTGTAGAACAAAAAACTGACTACGAAAAATTAGTTTTTGAAATTACAACAGATGGTTCTATAACACCTCAAGATGCTTTAACTGAAGCAGCTAAAATCTTAATTCACCACTTTATGTTATTCTCAGATGAGAGAATTACATTAGAAGCGGAAGAAGTTGCATCTGGTGAAACTTATGATGAAGAAGCATTACATATGCGCCAATTATTGAAAACAAAATTGGTAGATATGGATTTATCAGTAAGAGCATTAAATTGTTTAAAAGCAGCTGAAGTTGAAACATTAGGCGAATTAGTTTCTTTCGCTAAGTCTGACTTAATGAAATTCAGAAACTTTGGTAAGAAATCTCTTACAGAGTTAGAAGAATTGGTGGACAGCAAAGGTCTTAACTTTGGAATGGACATCGTAAAATATAAGTTAGACGTAGAATAATTTTATTAAAAAATGAGACACGGAAAAAAATTTAACCATTTAGGTAGAACTGCCTCTCATAGAAGAGCTTTATTATCTAATTTAGCTATAGCGTTGATTACTCACAAGAGAATTAACACAACAGTAGCAAAGGCTAAAGCATTACAAACATATGTTGAGCCTTTATTGACAAAGTCTAAAACAGACGATACTAACAACCGTCGCGTTGTATTTTCATACTTACAAGATAAAGAAGCTGTAACTGAATTATTCAGAACTGTAGCTCCTAAAATTGCAAATCGCCCAGGAGGATACACTCGTATCATCAAAACTGGATTCCGTTTAGGTGACGGTGCTGATACTGCAATGATCGAGTTAGTAGATTTCAATGATATCTACACTAACGCGAAAGTAGAGAAAAAAGCAACTACACGTCGTAGTAAAAAAAGTACTAAAACAGAAGAAGCTGCACCAGCTGCTGAAACTGAAAGTACAGAAGAAGCATAATCTATTCGATTATATAGTAAAAGCCTCCCAATTTGGGAGGCTTTTTTTGTATTTATTAATTATGACAATTTGTAATACTTTATAATTTTCTAGATTGACAATAAATTCTTTTCAATCATCTAATTTTCTAGATATGATTGTTTTAAAATCTTAATGTTAAAAAATCAACTAAAATCCTTATTTTTGGATTGATTTTGGCAATAAACCAACTATCAAACATAAAATTGATATGAAAAAATTACTATTCATGATGGCTGTCGCAATGGCAGTTGTTTCATGTAAAAAAGATGATAAAGTCGTAGGAAAAGATAAAGACGGAAAAGAATTAATTGTGAATGAAAAAGGTGATACAGTTGCCAAAACGGAAACAACAGATTCTTTGAATGTTGCTGAAACGCTTGCTGAACCAGAAGTTGTAGCAATAACAAAAGGTGCAGATGACAAATATGCTTACAAATACAATTTGGAGATAGGAAAGACTTATCCAATGACGTTGGGAATCAAAACAACTCACACGGCTTCGGATGGGAAACAATCTCAAAAAATGTCAAGCGAAAGTAAAAAACAAATTGATTATACGGTAAAAGATTTCAAAGATGGTGTGTATACATTAGAAGTGAAATCTAAACAATATAGCGAGAAAATGACAGATCCTTCGGGAAAATCAATTTCGTATGACACAAATGCTGCGAAACCAGCGAACAAAGATATTGCGGTTTCTTGGTCGATTTACAAAGCGATGACAGGAAAAACGTATACAATGAAAGTTGATCAGAAAGGAAAAGTTGTAAGCGTTGATGGATTAGATGAAATTAAAAAATCAATTTTAAATTCTGTAAAAACTCAAGTAAGTGCAGAAGAATTTAAATTCTTTACACAGATTATCGATAATTCATTAAACAAACAAGCAATTTCTTCTCAATTTGAAGAAACGATGAATATTTTTCCTAACAAAACTTTAGCGCTTAAAGAATCTTGGAGCGATAGTCAAAAAATTGATCAAGGTCCAATGAAAGGAAATATTTCGATGAAGAGAACTTTAGCAAGTGTTGAGCCTGCAAATACGACAATTACTGTAAATGGAACGCAAAGTTTGAAAGGTAATGAGTCGCAGCAAGGTGTTACAATGTCTGCGAATAGTAGTGCGAATGTAGATGGAAAAATTTTGTTGGATACAAAATCTGGTTGGATCAACAAAGTTAATTTAACGAAAAAGGAAACATTAAAACGTACAGTAGAAGCGCAAGGTCAAAAACAAACGATGACTGAGTCGGTTACAACTGTCACAACAGTTAACTAAAATGAAAACAATTATTTGGATTATAATTTTAAGTATTATTTTCTTAACGATTTTTAGATTTTTAAGAAAAGTATTTGCAGTGAAAAAGGTTTTTCAAGAAGCAATTAATCAGCAAAGAAATGCTTATAATCAGAGCCAAAACTCAAATGATTCGTACAACGAATCGAAACCAAACACATCTTTCGACAAACCGAAATATAATATAGACGCCGAAACGGTGGATTACGAAATAATCGAAGAAAAAAAGGATGAAAAATAAAAAGAATTTACTCTACGTTCTTATCTCATTGCTGCTTTTTGCAGTGATTGCATTGGTGTATTGTTCACCAGTTTTATCGGGAAAATCTGTTATTCAGCCTGATATTATCAACTACAAGGGTAGTGCGCAAGAAATGTTGACGTATCAAGACAAAACAGGAGAAAATGTCTATTGGTCTGATGCGATGTTTGGTGGAATGCCAACCTATCAAACTGGTGCGAAATATAGTTTTGATATCATCAAAACCATTGATGGCGCATTCAGATTTTTACCGCGTCCAGCAGATTACATTTTCTTGTTATTTACAGGATTTTTTATACTTGGCTTAACGCTTTTCAAAAAGTGGCAATACGCTTTAGTCGGTGCAATTTTCTTTGCATTTGGCTCGTATTATTTCGAATTAATTGCAGCCGGACATAACGGAAAACTACATACAATTGGATATTTCGCGCCTTTGGTTGCCGGAATTCTTCTATTGTATCGCAAAAAATACATTGCCGGTTTTGTACTCACAACCTTGTTTATGGGATTGCAATTACAAGCCAATCACATTCAAATGACGTTCTATTTGTTTTTGGCGATGTTGGTTTTTGCAATCGTTCAATTCATCGATAGTTTAAAGAAAAAAGAATTACCAGATTTCTTCAAATCATCTGCATTAGTAATTGTCGCTGTAATTATTGCAGCAGGATTGAATGCAAATCGATTATTGTCAACTTACGAATACAGTAAAGAAACGACTCGTGGAAAATCTGAAATGACTTTGTTGAAAAAGAATTCGAATGGATTAGATCACGATTATATCACACAATGGAGTTATGGAAAATTAGAAACACTAAATCTTTTTATTCCAAATTTGATGGGTGGTGGTTCGCAAACAAATCCAGAAGATTTAAAAAATTATACATCCGAATTACAAAATACACAATATAGTCTTGGTGAAGATGAGTTCAATCAGCAAGTTTTTCAAGCTGTGGCAAGTCAGCCGAGAAGTGCATATTGGGGAGATCAGCCAGGAACTTCTGGACCAGCTTATCAAGGAGCTGTAGTTGTTTTCTTGTTTATTATCGGAATGTTTATGGTGCGAGGAAAATATGCGACCTATAAAAAATGGTTAGTTGGTGCAACGATTTTAAGTTTCATTTTGGCTTGGGGTAAAAATTTACCTTTCGTTACCAACTTATTCATCGACTATTTCCCTATGTACGATAAATTCCGTGCCGTATCATCAATCTTGGTGATTGCCGAATTTACAATGCCTTTCTTAGCAATTTTGACTTTATATTATTTCTTTAATTCTGACGAATCAGATGAATTCAAAAAGAAAGTACTTTATATAGTTGGTGGTTCTACAGTCGGAATTCTAATTATATTCTTCTTATTTGGTGGAATGATTTTTCCATTTACATCAGAGAATGAAAAATTAATGACTGAACAATTAATCGGACAAATTCAGCAAGCAAATCCAAATGCAATCGGACTTTGGGATGGATTGATAAAACGATTAGATGAAGCATTAATTCAAGATAGAATTTCTATGTTTAAAGCGGATACAGTTCGCACATTGATTTTTGTTTTGTTCACAATGGCTTTGTTGTTGGCTTATTTATTCAAGTTTATCAAAAAACCAATTATCGTCATTTTAGCGATTGGTGCATTGGCTTTTATTGATGGATTTACGGTGAATAAAAGATATTTGAACGAAGATAATTTTGTATCTAAATACATTGTTGATAATCCTTTCCCAACGGAAATGTCGCCTCGTTTACAAACTGAAGCAGAGAACAACAATAATGTAGCGCAAATTGCTTACAAAGTTCCATTGAACAATTTATTATCAAATATTTCAAAACAAGATAAATCACATTTCCGTGTGTACAATACGGTTTTGAGTACATTTAACGAAGCTGGAACTTCATATTTTGTTCCTTCGATTGGTGGTTATCATGCAGCGAAATTAGGGAAATACCAAGATGTTGTGGATATCTATTTTTCTCAAGATCCACAATTGAAAAAATACGGAATCAAAGATGAAACAGGATTGATTAATGTATTGAATATGATGAATACGAAATACATTATTCATGGAAGTCCAACGGAACCGCAAGTACAGCAAAATCCTACAGCTTTTGGAAGTGCGTGGTTGGCTTCAAATATCAAATGGACAGAAAATGCAAATGATGAAATCTTAGCGATAAATTCTACACCAATTAATAACACTGTAATTTTACGTAAAGATTTGGTTGAGAATAAAAACATGAATGTTTCGGCAGATACTAATGCGAAAATTGAATTGGTTGATTATTCACCAATGAAGATGACGTATAAATCTTCTTCTAATACAGATCAAATTGCTGTTTTCTCAGAAGTTTATTATCCACATGGATGGACTGCAACAGTTGATGGAAAGGAAGTTCCGATCGAAAAAGCGAATTACGTATTGCGTGCAGTTCCTGTACAAAAGGGAAATCATACAATCGTGATGGAATTTAAACCACAAGTTATTTCTACTGGAAATATGATTGTGATAGTTTCGAATATTTTACTTTTAATCGTTGTGGCTGGAGGTATTTATTTGGGATATAAAAAATGTTCTATAAAAGAGAATTTAAACTTAGTCGCTGAAAAGGCTTAATTTTGGAATGAAAAAAATATTAATCATCACCTATTACTGGCCTCCTGCGGGAGGTCCTGGTGTTCAAAGATGGTTGAAATTCACAAAATATCTTCCTGAATTTGGATATGATACGTATGTTTATATTCCTGAAAATCCTTCGTATCCAATTATTGACGAAACCTTAGCCAAGGATATCAATCCGAATGTTAAAATTGTAAAAAATAAAATTTGGGAACCTTATCAGTTAGCAGAAAAACTGAATCCAAAAAACAAAGCATATAAAGGTGGACATTTCGAGAAGAAAGAAAATCAATCTTTTATGTCGAAGTTGTCGGTTTTTGTAAGAGGGAATTTCTTTATTCCAGATGCACGTAAGTTTTGGGTAAATCCTTCTGCTGAATATTTAAAAAACTTTTTACAAAAAGAAAATATCGATACGATTGTAACTTCTGGTCCGCCTCATAGTCTTCATTTAATTGGCTTGAAGCTGAAAAAACAATTACCAAATCTCAAATGGTTGGCAGATTTTCGTGATCCATGGACTCAAATTAGTTATCACAAAGAATTGAAATTAACTTTTTGGGCTGCAAAAAAACACGAAGATTTAGAGCGTGAAGTAATGCAAAAAGCAGATGTTGTTTTAGCAACAAGTTATGCTGATGGAGAAAATTTCAAGAAGATTGGTGCAAAACATGTAGAAGTAATTACAAATGGTTTTGAAGAAGTAAAACAACAAACAGAAAAAGATCAAAATCACTTTCATTTGACGTATTCTGGAGGTTTGGAAATGCTTCGAAATCCTGTTGCATTGTGGAAAGCTTTAGCTGAATTAACTTCCGAAAATCAATCATTCAAAGAAGATTTAAAACTTAATTTTTATGGTTCTTTAGCTGATGACGTCAAACAAACAGTGATTGATGCAGGTTTAGAGAAAAACTTGGTTGCACATGGTTACGTTTCACATCAAGAGTCATTGAACGCTATTAATACAGCAAATGTTTTGATTTTGACCAACTTTGATAATGTTGCATCTAAAGGAATTATTCCAGGGAAATTATTCGAATATATGGCAACTGGAAATCCAATTTTAGCAGTTGGTCCAGCAGATGCTGATGTCGAAAAAATACTTCAAAAAACTAAAGCAGGTGATTATTTTTATCATCAACAAGTGAATGAAATCAAAACGTATATTCTCTCGATTTACAATCAATGGTTGAAAAATCCAAACCAAAAATTTGAAACAAACGAAGAGGAAGTTCAACAATTCAACCGTAAAAACTTGACTAAAAAGTTGGTTGACGTGATAAATAATTTAAAAATAAATTAATACTATATTTGTAGAATAAAAATATTTATAGTAATTTCATCATAATTAACAACCTTATAATGAAATTACTATACTATTTTATCATTTTTATTGGTTGCATTGTATATGCACAGCCACAAATAAAAACTGACGCGACATTCAATTCTTCTAATTACTCCCAAACAAATTTCGAGTTATCTGATTACAATATAACTTACGATTACAAAGTTGTTCGTAATATAAAAAACCCGGAAAAAGCGAAAACTGGTTTAGCACTTTTACAAATTGGTAAACGTTACAATAAATTCGTCGATTACAATCAAATCGGTACGGATTCTATTCTTGAAAGTTTTAGTCATTTACCTACAATTAAGACGAATGAATTTAATCAAATAATGTCTCAAAGTTTTAAATCTGCTTTTAAATATCAACTTATTCTAAAGAAAGAAAATGATGAACTTACATTTGTTGATAGAATCTCTCCGAATGATTTTCTTTACAAAGAAACGTTACCAAAATTAGATTGGAAACTACTGAATGACACCAAACAAATCTTGAATTATACTGCAAAAAAAGCGACTGTAAACTACGGTGGTAGAAAATGGACGGCTTGGTACACTGACGAAATCCCAATGAATGCTGGTCCGTATAAATTTTATGGTTTGCCTGGTCTTATTTTAGAGATTTATGATGATAAAGAACATTATCATTTTACAGCAAACGCTAGCAACCAAAATCCTAAACAAATCTATTTAGCACAAGGTGAAAAAACACCTATAAAAGTTAAGAAAACAGAATTCTATAAAGCTGAAAAAGATTATCATGAAAATGCAGCTGAAAGGTTAAAAGGAGTTGCACTTGACGAAAATAAGAAACCTATAACCAATTTTGGTGGAATGCCTTATAACCCTATTGAATTAGAATAAACCAAATATTAAATTATTTGTTTTTATATACTTAAGTTGCAAAAAGATTTGTGTATTATTATTATTATTATTATTATTATTATTATTATTATTTTTGAATGTACCTAACAAAGGGAAGAGTACAGAGGCAATTGTAGGTTGCAAACTATGATTGATTATTAAAAAACTAAATTACTTAAAAAATGAAGAAAATGTTATTAGCAAGTGCTTTTGCACTTATCGGAACTTTTGCAATGGCAAATGAAACAGAAACTGAAGATAAACAAGATGTAACTTCAGTAGAATGCTGGGATGTATCTGTTGAAAGATGTGGAGTTGGATTTGTATATGAAGATTGTGGTCCTTTAGGAGATGTTATAGATTTTGCTGTAGAACTTTATGAAGAAATGGAAGTTTATTGTAATTAAATAATAAGAGGTATAGCATTAAACTTAGTTAATGCTATACTTTATAAATAGAGTTATGAAAAAAATATTCATATTATTTATTTTATCCTCTTTTTTTATTCAAGCACAAACATATAAAGTTGTATATGATGTGAAATTTGTAACTGATTCTGTAAAAAAAGAAGTAAAATATGAAGAAATGGATTTGTATATTGCAAAAGATAGTACAATTTATATAAGTCCAAAAAAGGTAAACTACGATAATTATCTTCAAGGATTAAATGCTAAAAATTCCCAAGAATTTATAACAAATAACACACTAAATATAGCTGCTATAAAAGAAAAATACCCATCCCCAATCATTAATCATACTATAATAAGAAATAATGGAACAAATAAAATATTAAGTAAAGTAAATCGAAATATTTACCTATTAAATCAGCCTATTGAGGAAATAAATTGGAAAATAGAAAATGAGCAAAAAACTCAGCTGGATTTAATTATAAAAAAAGCAACAACAACATATTTAGGGCGAAAATGGACAGCTTGGTACACAGAAGAAATACCAAACAGTGTTGGTCCATACAAATTTGGAGGATTACCAGGGCTTATTTTAGAAATCTATGATGACAATAATTATTTCCATTTTTCTGCAATTGAGATTAATCAAAATAATACAAAACCTGATTTAACAAAAGATTTTACAAAATCAAAAAAAGTGAATTTAGAGGATTACAAAAAAATATATGAAAATAGGGGAGTTGAAATTATACAAAACTTAAAAAGTCTTAATATAACAAGCTCTAATATTTCACCAGCTGAAATGGAAAAAAAGATAGATAATAAATTAAAAAGCGAAAATATTTTTTTAGAAAAAAGTAATCATATTAATTTTTGAAAGCCCAATTAACACTATTATTTGCTTTACTTTCGCACTTTATTTTTGCACAACTTACTATTTCTGGTGTTGTTAAAAATGAAGAAGGAAAACCTATTTCTGGTGCTAATGTTACCATTTCACCAAGTACTTCAGACGAAACGTTGGCATATTTTATTACAAAATCGGACGGTAAATATTCTATCAAAATAGATAATCCATCGCACGAAACCTATGAAATAAAAGTTCGTGCGATGAATTATGCTTTTATATCTGATTTGGTCAACGAATCCTCTACAAATTTTGATTTCACTTTACAAGAAAAAGCTATCGAGCTAAAAGAAGTTAAACTAAAAGAATCTCCTATTCGTAAAAAAGGTGATACCATTGCGTATGATGTTAGTAATTTTAAAGATATAAAAGACCGTTCTATAGCAGATGTGATCAAAAAAATGCCTGGAATAGAAATCGAAAATTCTGGTAGAATCTTGTATCAAGGCGAACCAATCAATAAATACTACATCGAAGGAATGGATTTGTTGGGCGGAAAATATGCATTAGCAAACGAAAATCTTTCTGCAGACGCTGTGGATAAAGTACAAATTTTAGAGAATCATCAACCGATCAAGATTTTAGACAGTTTGGTTTATAGCTCTAAAGCCGCATTAAATATCAAATTAAAAAGCAAAATTACCTATTCTGGTAAAGCAGAAGTTGGTCTTGGCGCTTCACCATTGTTGTATCAGGCGAATATTACACCAATGTTGTTCACAAAAAAGCAACAAATGATAGGTTCTTATCAAGGAAATAATCGTGGAAATGATGTTTCTCGTCAATTAAAAACCTTAAGTCTTGAAGATTTTTTAAATGACTCTGAAAAATTTTCGAACGAAAGTTGGTTATCAATTACAGGTGTACAAACTCCCAATTTTGATGGCGAACGTTGGTTAGATAATGCAATAAATATTGGTTCTTGGAATCATCTTTTTAAATTAAAAAAAGAGCTAGATTTACGAATTAACTTGTCTTATCACAACGATTTTCAAAAGCGATTCGGAGAAACAAACACACAATATTTTTTACCAACAGGTGATATATTTCTCAACGAAATCAAAAAAAATTATTTGCAAATAGAAAGTCTTAATCTAAAAGCAACATTATCTCAAAATAGTTCTAAAAATTATCTTGAAAATGTCTTGGAATTTAAAGGAGACTGGAACAGTTCGAGAGGAGATCTCAATCAAAATAATAATTTTATTACACAACGATTAACACAACCAAATCGGCAGTTTACCAATCAGTTTAATACAATCAAGAAAGTTGGTAAACAATTAATTACGCTAAAATCTAGTATCTCGTATAAAAGTTATAGTGAAAATTTAAGTGTTTCTCCTGGAGTTTTTACTGATTTTATAAACAACGGAAATGATTATCAAAATGTGTTTCAACAAATTAATTTTGAGAAATTTTCGACAAATAATTTCGCTGAATTTTCAAAAGGAATAAAAGCTTTAACGCTACAATCAAAAATTGGAATTAAGTACACCAATCATACAATGAAAAGTGATTTGTTAGCAGATAATCAACCAATAAATTCTACTTTTACTAACAATACACGCTGGTCAACTTTAAATCCGTATGTAGAAAATAACTTTTCGTACAGAAAGAATCGACTTAATTTTTCTTTTGGAATTCCTTTTCAGTGGTATAATTTAGAGAATAATTCTTTCGGAAATAAAACTTCATACAATCGTTTTTACATCGAACCAAAATTTAATATAGGTTTAGAATTTTCAAAATTCTGGAAAGTATCAACCTCGCATAATTTCTCTAATGATTTGGGGAGTTTAACACGTTTGCACGAAGGATTTATATTGTATCGATACAATTCTATTCAACAAAATGACGGAAATTTTAACGAAGTAAAAAAATGGATTTCTTCTTTACGTTTCGAGTATAAAAATCCGATAAAATCTAGGTTTATCAATTTTGGATATTCGTACAATTGGTCAGAAAATAACTTAATCTACAATTACAGCTATAATGCGGATGCAAGTACAGTTTTAGAAGCTTTGAACTTAAAAAATCATCAAAAAACACATTCTGTTAATGCTAAAATAAGTCAATATTTTTCTAAAATTAAGACAACATTTAATTTAGCTGGAGGTTATAATTTTAGAACCTACGATCAATTATTAAATGATGATTTAATCGAAATTCACAATACCATTTTAACTTCTAATTTTGATGCATCTTTCAGATTATTAAGTTGGATGACTTTTGAATATAAATACGGTTTAACAAATTATAAAAATAAGTTTTCAAAGGAATCTGAATCACGTTCAATCACCAATCAAATCCACCAAATAGGATTACATTTTTTTCCTGTAGATCAGCATTATATAAAACTTAATTTTGATTTGTATGTTAATGATGATTCAAGATTAAATCCAAATTCAACTTTCGGAGATTTAATGTATCGTTATTCATTAAAAAAGAAGAAAATAGATTTTGAATTGTCTGCTTATAATCTTTTTAATGAAAAATATTTTTCTCAAAACAGTTTTTCTTCCAATTATGAACAACGATTTATCTATAAGTTGAGACCAACTCAAGTTATGTTTACCACTCGATTTAATTTTTAATTTATCAACCTCATAATTATTAACTTCAAAATTGTATAACTCGATAATTTATTTTAATAAAATATCAAAATCTAACATCTGTCATAAGTGGGTTGAATATATTTTACCTAAATTTATTTTGAAAAAATATAAACCACAGAGAAATGAATGACAATCGTAAGAAAGATGCATTGAATTACCATTCAATGGGTCAACCAGGAAAGATTGCAGTAGTGCCTACAAAACCTACGAATACACAACGTGATTTATCGCTTGCTTATTCACCAGGTGTTGCGGAGCCTTGTTTAGAGATTGAAAAAGATCCAGAAAATGCTTATAAGTACACAGCAAAAGGAAATCTGGTTGCAGTTATTAGTAACGGTACAGCCGTTTTAGGCTTGGGAGATATTGGTGCGGTAGCTTCAAAACCGGTGATGGAAGGTAAAGGTCTTCTATTCAAAATTTTTGCTGATATTGATGTTTTCGATATCGAATTGGATACAAAAAATGTTGATGAATTTATCAATACGGTAAAAGCTTTAGAGCCTACTTTTGGAGGAATTAATTTAGAGGATATTAAAGCGCCTGAGTGTTTCGAAATTGAGAAACGTTTGAAAGCTGAAATGAATATCCCAGTTATGCACGACGATCAACACGGAACAGCTATTATTTCTGGTGCAGCGTTGATTAATGCATGTGAATTACAAGGAAAAAATATTTCTAAAGTTAAAATTGTAGTAAACGGAGCTGGTGCTGCGGCAATTTCGTGTACAGGAATGTATATTTCTGTTGGTGCAACGAAAGAAAATATCGTGATGTTAGACAGTAAAGGCGTAATCCGTTCTGACCGTGATAATCTTGATCCTTCTAAAGCAGAATGGGCAACAGATCGTGATATTTCGACATTGGCAGATGCTGTTAAAGATGCAGATGTTTTTATCGGTTTATCGGCTGCAGATGTTTTATCAGCAGATATGTTGAATACAATGGCAGAAAATCCAATTGTGTTAGCAATGGCAAATCCAAATCCAGAGATTGCGTACGATTTAGCAGTTGCGACGCGTCAAGATATTATTATGGGAACTGGGCGTTCTGATTATCCAAACCAGGTGAATAATGTACTTGGGTTTCCGTATATTTTTAGAGGAGCGTTAGATGTTCGTTCGACGACAATTAATGAGGAAATGAAAATTGCTGCTGTTCGAGCAATTGCAGAATTAGCAAAAGAACCAGTTCCTGAAGTTGTGACGCAAGCATACAATAATCATTCGATCAAATTTGGAAAAGATTATATTATTCCAAAACCTAATGATCCACGTTTGTTACCAGAAGTTTCGGCTGCGGTTGCAAAAGCGGCGATCGAAACTGGTGTTGCTAAAAATATCATTACAGATTTAGAAGAATACAAATTGTCATTGATTAAGCGAATCGGAAAAGAAAGTACGATTATGCGTAATTTGACACAAACGGCAAAATCAAATCCAAAACGTGTTGTTTTTGCTGAAGGAGATCGTTTCGAAATTCTTCGTGCAGCGCAAATTGTAAAGGAAGAAAAAATCGCTATTCCAATTATTTTAGGAAAGAAAAATAAAATTCAACAAATGATTAAAGATTATATGTTGGATTTGGAAGATGTTGAAATTGTTGATACAAATGCCGAAGAAGATTCGGATAGATACAATCAATTCGTTGATTTTATTTACTCGAAACGTCAACGAAAAGGAATCTCAAAATCTGACGCGAAAAAATTATTGAGAGATCGTAATTATTTTGGATCATGTATGGTCGAGTTTGGTTATGCAGATGCAATGATTTCGGGAATGACGAAAAATTATTCGCAAGCGATTCGTCCAGCTTTAGAATTAATTGGAGCGGAGCAAGGTCAAAAAGTTGCGAGTATGTATATGATGTTGACAGAAAAAGGACCAGTTTTCTTAGGTGATACAACGGTTAATTTAGATCCAACTTCAGAGGATTTGGTCAACATTACATTGCAATTTAACGAAACAATTAAGAAGTTTAAAATTGAACCAAAGATTGCGTTATTGTCTTATTCAAACTTCGGATCGAATAAAGGAGAAACGGTTTCTAAAGTTCAGAATGCGGTAAATTATTTACATAAAAATTATCCAGAAATTATTGTTGATGGTGATATTCAGGCAAATTTCGCAGTAAACAGAGAGAAATTACAAAGTAATTTTCCGTTTTCTAAATTAGCAGGAACGCATGCGAATACGTTAGTTTTTCCAAATCTTGAATCAGCGAATATTTCGTACAAATTATTACAAGAATTAGGAAATATAGAAGCGGTTGGACCAATTTTGATCGGAATGAAAAAACCAATTCATTTGTTACAATTGGATAGTACTGTTCGCGAAATCGTGAATATGGTCACTATTGCTGTGATTGATGCACAACAACATCAGTAAAACATAAAGTTTAGAATACAAAAAATCCACTTAAATTATTTAAGTGGATTTTTTTATTTTGTATGAAATCGAGATGGTTTTTTTTAATAAACTATTTATTTAAAAATAAACACAAAAAAGCCTCGCAATGCGAGGCTTTCCTATTTGATAAATGAAATTCTATTATTTAACTTCTTCGAAGTCTACGTCTTCAACACCATCATTATTTGCTTGACTTTGATCAGCACCTGGTTGAGCTTGCGCACCACCTTGTTGACCTTCGTTCATTGCAGCATAAATTTCTTGTGAAGCAGCATTCCAAGCTGTGTTTAATTTTTCCATAGAAGCATCAATTGCAGCAACGTCTTGAGCAGCGTGAGCAGATTTAACCTCAGCTAAAGCTTCTTCAATTGGTTGTTTTTTGTCAGCAGGAATTTTATCTCCGTACTCAGTCAATTGTTTTTCCGTTTGGAAAATTAATGCGTCAGCAGCATTTACTTTTTCAATTTTTTGTTTTGCTTCTTCGTCTTTTGCAGCGTTTTCTTGCGCTTCTTTTTTCATTCTTTCGATATCAGCATCAGATAATCCAGATGAAGCTTCAATTTTGATTGATTGCTCTTTTCCAGTTCCTTTATCTTTTGCAGATACACTCAAGATACCATTCGCATCAATATCAAATGTTACTTCGATTTGAGGAACACCTCTTTGTGCTGGTGGAATATCTACTAAGTCAAAACGTCCGATTTCTTTGTTATCGTTGAATAATGGACGCTCTCCTTGACCAATTCTTAATGTTACTGCTGGTTGATTGTCAACTGCAGTTGAGAAAACTTCAGATTTTTTAGTTGGAATTGTTGTATTCGCTTCGATTAATTTTGTGAATACTCCTCCTAAAGTTTCGATACCTAAAGATAATGGTGTAACGTCTAATAATAATACGTCTTTTACATCACCTGTTAATACACCTCCTTGGATAGCTGCACCAATTGCAACAACCTCGTCTGGGTTAACTCCTTTAGATGGTTTTTTACCGAAGAATTTTTCTACTTCTTCTTGGATTTTTGGCATACGTGTAGATCCACCAACTAAGATAACTTCATCGATATCGTTGATTGATAATCCTGCATCAGATAACGCTTTTTTACAAGGCTCCATAGAACGACGAACTAAATCTTCTGTTAACTGATCAAATTTAGAACGAGTTAAAGTTTCAACTAAGTGTTTTGGTCCTGTTTCGTTAGCTGTAACGTATGGTAAATTAATTTCTGTTTGAGCAGAAGAAGATAATTCGATTTTAGCTTTTTCAGCAGCTTCACGTAAACGTTGTAAAGCCATTGCGTCTTTTTTCAAATCTACACCTTCTTTCGCTTGGAATTCAGAAGCTAACCAATTGATGATTGCATCATCAAAATCATCACCTCCTAAGTGAGTATCACCGTTTGTAGATAATACTTCGAATACACCGTCACCTAATTCTAGGATAGATACGTCAAAAGTACCACCACCTAAATCGTAAACAACGATTTTTTTATCTGAATTTGCTTTGTCTAATCCGTAAGCTAATGCAGCAGCAGTAGGCTCGTTGATAATACGTTCTACTTTAAGACCTGCAATTTCACCAGCTTCTTTAGTTGCTTGACGTTGAGCATCATTAAAATAAGCTGGTACAGTAATTACCGCTCTTGATACTTCTTGTCCTAAATAATCTTCAGCAGTTTTTTTCATTTTTTGTAAAATCATTGCTGAGATCTCTTGTGGAGTATAGTTACGTCCATCAATATCAACTGCTGGCGTATCATTGTTTCCTTTTACAACTGAATAAGGAACACGACCGATTTCATCTGCATCATTATTAAATTTAGTTCCCATGAAACGTTTAATAGAATAAATCGTTTTCTTTGGGTTTGTTACAGCTTGACGTTTTGCTGAATCACCAACTTTAATTTCTCCTCCTTCTACGAATGCTACGATAGATGGAGTAGTTCTTTTACCTTCTGCATTTGGAATTACAACTGGCTCGCTACCTTCCATTACAGAAACACAAGAGTTCGTTGTACCTAAGTCGATTCCGATTATTTTGCTCATATTGTTTAGTTATTTTTTATATTATTAATGATTTATTTTAAACTTTTACACACCATCAAAAATGATGCTACAACAGAATAGTCAATCTTTGTGCCAACATAAAAAAAATGACATCCAATAGATTTTAGATGTCAGGTTGTCAGATTATGATTAATGATTTGATTATTTATCGATAAAAAAGTCAGTTTATTGGTTGATAAAATGTCAGCGTTAAGTTATATACTTAAACTCAAACTTTATCTCAGTCTTAGTCTCAATCTCAATCTATGTTGTGAGAAAATAATAATTGTTTTAAAAGTTTGTTTACTCATCAGTTTTAATCAAACTCAAATTTTATCTCAGCCTTAACCTCAGTCTTAGTCTTAGTCTTAGTCTCAATATTACCCAATCTTACTTCCGTTTTCTACTTTTCGTTCGGGATGGAGTAAAATAACATCTTTCTGATTTCCATACACACCCATCACGAGACATTCGCTCATAAAAGTGGCAATTTGTTTTTTCGGGAAGTTAACCACAGCCATTATTTGTTTTCCAATCAATTCTTCTTTGCTATAAAGCGACGTAATTTGTGCCGAACTTTTCTTGATTCCTAACGGACCAAAATCAATTTCTAATTGATAAGCAGGATTTCTCGCTTTCGGAAAATCATTTGCACTGATAATTGTTCCAATTCTCATATCAACTTTTTCGAAATCTTGCCAAGAAATTGTTTCAGTATTATTTTCAAGTTTTGGTTCTTCTTTTGGTTTATTCTCTTTGTCGTAAATCGTTTGCAGAATTTTTTCTAAATCAGTTTTTTCATTCGCATATTTCGTTTTCATGTTATCTGGCATTCGGTTATAATACGTCAACGCTTTTTCGCCAAATTGTTTGATGTAAAAATTAGTCAATGGAGGAACGTTTGGAAATTGTTTATGAAAAATCATTTCTGTATACGCTTGCCATTCGCGTTCTTCTCGCAATTCAATTTGATTTTCGCCCGAACGCTGAAAAACATGTACCATTTCGTGCATCAAAACATTGGAAAGTAATACTAAATCAAAATCAAGAATATTACGCGGAACACGAATTGTAATTCCTGTTTTTTCTTCACCTTCTGCAGTCAATAAAAAACCTTTTGGATCGATTTCTTCTCGAAACGTAAAACCTGTAAAAGCATTATGTTTTAATTTCAATTCATCTAAAATTTCGTACAATGCTTCAACGATTAAGTGATTATTTTTTAAATAATTTATTCTTTCCTTAAATTTTTCTGTAATCATAGCTTTTTGGCTTATTTATCAAATATATAATCTTATTTTTGATATGTTTTAAAAATGACTATGAAGAAATTAGTACTATTACTTGGCTTGATCTCGATAACAACAAATGCACAAGTACTTAATAACAAACAAGAGTTTACGCGACAAGATTCGCTTCGCGGGACGAATAATGAATTCCGAAATTGGTGGGATGTCAAACATTATAAAGTAAGTGTAGAGCCAGATTATCAGTCAAAATCGATAAAAGGAAAAACTACAATTACCTTTGATAAAACTGCTCCTCAACAATCAGATTTATTGCAAATCGATTTACAAGATCCGATGATGGTTTCGGCTGTAAAATTGAATGGAAAGAAAATCTCTGATTTCAAACGTGATGGAAATGTTTATTTTATTAATGTCGGAAAAATTATCAAGAATACTTCAAATCAATTAGAATTAGAATATAACGGAAATCCTCGTGTTGCAGTGAGAGCACCTTGGGACGGCGGTTGGATTTTTGCAAAAGATGAAAAAGGTCGCGATTGGATGTCTGTTGCGGTACAAGGTTTGGGCGCAAGTGCTTGGTTTCCGAACAAAGATTATTTAGGCGATGAGCCAGATAATGGAATGGAATTGGAAATTATTACGCCAAAAAATTTAGTTGGAGTTGGTAATGGACGATTAGTTTCTAAAAAAGAGAAAAATGGTAAAACAATTTCTACATGGAAAGTTGTCAATCCAATCAATAATTATAACATTATTCCATATATCGGACATTATGTCAATTTCAAAGATACTTTTGAAGGTGAAAAAGGTAAATTGGATTTAGATTATTATGTGTTAGATTATAATATTGATAAAGCGAAATCGCAGTTTGAACAAGCAAAATTGATGTTGAAAAGTTTCGAACATTGGTTTGGACCTTATCCATTTTACGAAGATTCTTTCAAGATTGTTGAAGCACCGCATTTGGGAATGGAACATCAATCTGGAATTGCGTACGGAAATAAATTTGAGAATGGTTATTTAGGTCGTGATTTATCAGGTTCTGGTTGGGGGTTAAAATGGGATTTTATCATCGTTCATGAAGCTGGTCACGAATGGTTTGGGAATAATATTACCGAAAAAGATGTGGCAGATATGTGGATTCACGAAGCATTTACGGCTTATTCGGAAACGTTGTTCACAGAAACTTATTATGGAAAGGATGCGGCAAGCGAATATGTGCGTGGAACGAGAAAGGCAATCCAAAATGATATTCCAATTATCGGCGTGTATGGTGTAAACCAAGAGGGTAGTGGTGATATGTACTATAAAGGTGCAAATATGATTCACACGTTGAGAACGTGGATGAATAATGATGAAAAATTTAGACAAATGTTGCGTGGATTAAACAAAGAATTTTATCATCAAACTGTAACTACAGAGCAAATCGAAAATTATATTGCGAAGTTTTCTGGATTAAATTTGAATGCTTTTTTCAATCAATATTTAAGAACAGTTAAAGTTCCAATTTTAGAACTTAAACAAAATGGAAATAAAGTTGAATATCGCTATACAAATGTTGTGGATGGATTTACAATGCCTTTACGTTTGAAAGATTCTGATGTAACAATCAATCCAACGACTAATTGGCAAACAATTAATAATTCAACAATTACAAAAGCGATTGATGTAACAATTAATCCAAATTATTATATCGATACGCATATTATATATTAAAAATGAATGAGAACTTGAAATGAGTTTAACATGACAATGAATGTCAACCTGAACTTGTTTCAGGTTCTCATCAACAACAGCCTTGTCAAGGTTCAAAACCTTGTCAAGGCTTCAAATAAAAAAGTAAACCATTGAGTATAGTTGTAAAAAGAAAAATATTCCAAACAAATATCATCGGTTATTGAATGATGAAATTATAAATTTGTGACATGAAAAAATACATTGCATACGCAATCTTATCGGGATTATTATTAACAGCAGGTTGGCCATCGCACGGCTTTCCATTGTTATTATTTATAGGATTTGTACCCTTGATGTTAGCAGAACATCAAATCACGCAACGCGCAGAATTCAAGAAAAAAGGGCGCAAAATTTTCGGACTTTCGTTTTTAGCTTTCTTCATTTGGAATGCGATTGTAATTTGGTGGTTGCATTATGCACAAGAAACAGACGCGAATGGAGATTTGCACAATTCGTGGAGCGCTTATTTGATTCCAGTTGTGGCGAATTCCTTGTTTATGTCAATTGTTTTTCAGTTGTATCATTTTGTCAAAACAAAAGCTGGTAATCTGTATGGATTGGTTTTTCTTCCTGCGATTTGGATGAGTTTTGACAAACTAACCTTGAACTGGGAACTAACTTGGCCTTGGTTTAACCTAGGAAATGGTTTTGCAAAATATTACGAATGGGTGCAATGGTACGAGTACACAGGAACTTTTGGAGGTGCACTTTGGATTTGGTTAGTTAATATTACGGTATTCTATTATTTGACAGCTTATATTAATAAGAAAGAAATGAGATATCTAAACAAATTAGGTATTTATGCTGGATTATTAATCGCTGTTCCAATTGGTATTTCTTATATTATTTATGCGAATTACGAAGAAAAAGGAAAAGTGCTTGATGTGTTAGTTCTTCAGCCAGATCTTGATCCATACAACGAAAAGTATATGAAAGATGGTTTGCAGATTTATGACGAATTGAAACAATTGGCATTGAAAAATATTCAACCAAAAACTCAATTCGTTGTTGCGCCAGAAACTGCCGTACCTGGATCATCTGCTTTGATTTTTGATAATATGTATGATGATTTAATTATACAAGACATTCAACAATGGACAAAAACCAAAAAAGATTTACATTTTGTAACAGGAGCATCAATTATGCGAATTTATCCAATGCAATCTTTAGCATCGGAAACGGCATCTGTAATGAGAGATGGAATTACGTGGTACGACGCTTATAACTCGGCTTTGCAGATAAGTGGAAACGATTCTATAGAAGTTTATCATAAGAGTAAATTAGTACCTGGAGTAGAAATTTTTCCATATCGAAACATTTTAATGCCAATTATTGGAGAATTTATGCTTAACTTTGGCGGCACAACAAAAACGTTGGGGATTCAACCTCATCGTTCTGTTTTCAAGAATAAAACAAACAACGCTACTGTTGCTCCGGTTATATGTTACGAATCTATTTACGGGGACTATACAACAGAATATGTGAGAGAAGGCGCAAATGTTATATTCACAATGACCAACGATTCTTGGTGGGGCTCTACCGATGGTCATCGTCAATTACTATTATATGGTAATTTGAGAGCTATTGAAAATAGACGCGCTATCGTTAGATCTGCAAATTCAGGTATTTCGGCTTTCGTTAATCAGCGAGGAGATATAATGAAGTCTTTACCATATGGAGAGCAGGGTGCCTTAAATGGTACAATTTTAATGAATAGTGAATTAACGTTTTATACAAAATATGGCGATGTAATCGCGAGAATAGCGCTGTTGGTAATGGGAATTATCTTGGCTTATACTCTTGCGCAGAAGTTGTTATATAAACAAAATAAGAAAAAAATATAAAATTAATAACCTAAAGAGTTGTATAAGTAATATATAATTTGTTACTTTGCACTCCGTTTAAAATAGGACAATACAAAATAAGATGTCAAAAATTTGTCAAATTACAGGTAAGAAGAGATTAGTGGGAAACAATGTTTCTCATGCTAATAATAAAACAAAACGCACTTTTGAAGTGAATTTGTTCAAAAAGAGATTTTTTATGCCAGAAACTGGTGAGTGGATTACATTAAGAGTTTCTGCACACGGTTTAAAAACAATCAACAAATTAGGAGTTGATGAGGCTGTTAAACGTGCACGTAAAGAAGGTTTAATCAAATAATTTAAGACACCATGGCAAAAAAAGGAAACAGAGTACAGGTTATTTTAGAATGTACAGAGCATAAAGAAAGTGGTATGCCAGGAATGTCTCGTTATATCACAACTAAAAACAAAAAAAATACTCCAGATCGTATTGAGTTGAAAAAATACAACGCAGTATTGAAAAAGTATACAATTCACAAGGAGATTAAATAATAAAATTTTAGACGATGGCAAAGAAAACGGTAGCAACCCTACAAACTGGGTCTAAAAAAATGACCAAAGTTATCAAAATGGTAAAATCTCCAAAATCTGGAGCTTACGTATTTGTTGAAAAAGTAGTTAACGCTGATGAAGCAGATTCTTTCTTCACGAAATAATCAAATCATCTCCTTAACAAAAAATATTTAAGGTTAATTGAGCTGCCTCGTTTTCAGGGCGGCTTTTTTATTTCCTTATATTTTATGTATCTTCGTACAAAATTTTAAGAAATTTAGCTTATTAATGAGTTGGTTCAAAAAGATATTAGGTAAAGAAAGCAAAGAAAAATTAGATGAAGGATTAGAAAAATCTAAAACTTCTCTATTCGATAAAATCAGTCGCGCTGTAGTAGGTAAATCTAAAGTAGACGATGAGGTTTTAGATGATTTAGAGGAAGTATTGATCTCTTCTGATGTCGGCGTTGAAACAACGATCAAAATTATTCGTCGAATAGAAGAACGCGTAGAGCGTGATAAATATGTTTCGACTTCTGAGTTAGATTTAATTCTTCGCGAAGAAATTGCAGGCTTACTTTCCGAGAATAATATCGAAGATACAAATGGTTTTTCGATTCCAAAGAAAGATGTGCCATATGTTATTATGGTGGTCGGAGTAAATGGAGTTGGAAAAACAACGACGATTGGTAAATTGGCTTCTCAGTTCAAATCTCAAGGACTTAAAGTAGTTCTTGGTGCGGCAGATACGTTTCGTGCGGCAGCTGTAGATCAGTTGGTAATTTGGTCGGATCGTGCAGGTGTACCAATTGTAAAACAAGCGATGGGTTCTGATCCTGCTTCGGTTGCATTTGATACCATTCAGTCGGCAGTTGCGCAAAATGCAGATGTTGTTTTGATTGACACAGCAGGACGTTTGCATAACAAAATTAACTTGATGAACGAGTTAACTAAAATAAAACGTGTGATGCAAAAGGTAATTCCTGATGCGCCTCACGAAGTTTTATTAGTGTTAGATGGTTCTACAGGTCAAAATGCTTTTGAACAAGCGAAACAATTTACACAAGCAACAGAAGTTTCTTCTTTAGCGGTTACAAAATTAGATGGAACAGCAAAAGGAGGAGTAGTAATTGGGATTTCAGATCAATTTCAGATTCCAGTTAAATATATTGGTGTTGGTGAAGGAATCAATGATTTACAAGCTTTCAATAAAATGGAGTTTGTCGATTCTTTTTTCAAACGAAATAATTAAGAAATTTAATTCCTATAAAAATATAAATCCTTCAAGTTTGTCTTGAAGGATTTTTTTATGATATAGTTTTAATAAATCACCTTAATATATTCTTTATAAAACTTTTTGTTTTTATTTTCTTTCTTCGAAATGGTTTTTAGAAACTCGTTTAAATATTCTCTAAAAGGAGAATCTTTCGCTAAAGCATCTTGTTTTTTGCTTGTCAAAATCTGAACAGTTCCATACATTTCTTCATCATTTTCTACACTCGATGCAATCAAAGTAAAAGTTTCATTTGATTCATTAATGATATTTTTATTTGACCAAACTAACAACGGTTGATTGTTTTCAGTGTACAAAACATTGTCCCATTTTCCTAACCAATCGTATAGCATTTTTTTCGTAACTAAAGGCGTTTGAAAACTTTCGACACGATATTCTGTCAACGAACGTTCGGCTTGCTCTTGCGCATATAATAAATTGAAACTTGTAAAAAGTGCGATAAAAAGAAATAATTTTTTCAAACTCAAAAATCTTGTTTAGCGTAAAGTTATCAAAAATAATTGCAATTCTTATGTAACTTATTTGTTCTTCATGCGTCATATAAATATACACTAACTCTTAATAGAAGAATTAACCATGAAGAAATTTTTTGTACTTGCTGTTACATTATCAGGAATTTTTGCTTTTGGACAAGATGAAAAGCAGGACTCAACCGACTATAATCCAATCGAAATAAAAGAAGTTTTAGTTCAATCGCAACGCAAAAAAATGTTTGCGGACAAAACAGTTTATACCTTCGATAAAGAAGCGTTGGAAAAAGCGCGTTACGCAAAAGATTTGTTAAATACGTTACCAGAATTACAAGTTGATCCAATTTCGAATACGATACAAAGTACAAAAGGTGGAACGACTTTGTTATTGATTAATGGAATTGAGGCAACAGATAATCAAATTCGTGCTGTGAAACCGCAAGATGTGGTGCGTGTTGAGTATTTTGATATTCCGCCAGCGCGTTATGCAAATCGTGCAGATCAAGTGGTGAATTTGATTACGCGTAATCCAGAAAATGGTTATGTATATGGTGCGGATCTCACTTCGGCGTTTACAACAGGTTTTATAAATGGTTCTGCTTATGCGAATTTTACGAAAGGAAAAAGTAACTTTGGATTAGAGTATAACATTTATCTGAGAGATTATAAAGATCGTACTTCGATGAATATTTATGATTATAACTTAAATAATATTCATTACAGAACAGAAAATCAGCGCAACGAATATTTTGGATATACGGATCAAACAATTGCATTGCGATATACCAATTCGGATTCGGATAAATATGCTTTTCAAGCAAAGTTGGATATGAATATCAGTTCGAGTTTTGCTTATGCGAATGGCACAAGTTTGTTCTATCAAAATAGTTTATTAAACAATCATTCAACCTATAAACATTCTAATTCTAATTATTCAAAACCAACATTAGATCTTTATTATTCGAGAAAATTAGGAAAGAAAGATGAGTTAAGTTTAAATGTAGTTGGATCGATGTATACAACGAAATCGATTGACGAAACGCGCGAATGGGAAACAATTTCTGGTGCTGAACAATATAATTATTTGACAAATTTAGAAGCTGATCAAAAAGGAATTGTAGGAGAAATAGCGTATACACATAGTTTCGAGAAAGGAAAATTAAATTCTGGTTATCGAATTTCGAATAATTCGATTGATAATAAATTAGAAAACTTGAATGGTCCTTCGAATAATAAAGTAAATTATTTAGAACAATATATCTATTCTGAATATTCTGGAAAAGCGAAAAAACTGTCGTATCGTTTAGGTGTTGGGTTGACGAATGTTCATAACAAGAATGAAGATACAAACACAGATACATGGACGTTTACGCCAAAATTAGTATTAGGTTACGAATTAGCGAAGAATCAAAATATACGTTTTTCGAGTTCATATAAGCCAACAAGTCCTTGGAATTCGGCATTGAGTAAAAACGTGATTCAGATTGTGGAAAATATTACACAAGAAGGAAATCCGTATTTAACCATTCAGAAATCGTTTGGAAATAATTTGATTTATTCCTTCAATTCAAAATATTTTGATTTAAATACAAACGCATTTTATTATTATACAAAAGATCCGATCAATCAATTGTATTTGCAAAATATCATCAATGGAAATGTAGAAGGGTATAAATTAACGTACGAAAATGCTCAAAATTCGCAACGTTACGGTGTTCAAATTACAGGTTCTATCAAACCTTTTGGAACGGATATTTTAACGGTAAAAGTGAATGTAGCACCAGCAACAGAGCGTTTTAAAACGAAAGATGGTAGAATTTTGAAGAATGATTATATCGGAAATTATTTTGCATTATCATCTGTTTACAAAAACTTTCGTGTAGATTATCAATTTAATATTCCGTATTATACGCTGGGCGGAGCATTGTTGTACACACAAGAAAACATGAACCATGCTTTTGCGAGTTATAAATACAATAATTGGACTTTTTCTACTGGAATGTATTGGATCGGCATGCCGTCGACTTACAAGCAAAAAACGATGGACAAACAATATGTAGATTATTCTCGTGTTGGGAAAATTTGGGATAATAAATCGATGTTTGTTGTTGGTTTGAGCTTTGATTTTGCTACAGGTAAGAAAACAAATATCAACCGAAAATTAGAAAATGAAACTGCAGGAGCTGCAACGTTTTAATAAATAAACAAAAAGAGAATCCTTAGGATTCTCTTTTTGTTTATTT